>NZ_QAIU01000379.1:0-5571 GCF_003061205.1 Pseudomonas sp. HMWF006 | reverse complement strand
GATGAAGGTGAGTCATTTTGAAAAAGAGTGCTCTGCCAGTCAAAACCTGCCTGACCTGCGGACTTCCCTTCACATGGCGGAAGAAATGGGCACGCTGTTGGGATGAAGTGCGTTACTGCTCAGAGCGTTGCCGGCGCAGCAAAAACTGACCAAAAAAAGGGCCCTCTCGGGCCCTTTTGTACTCAAAAGAATCACTTGGTAAGCCAAGACTCAACAGTCGAGGCGCCGTGCTTATTGTTGCAATGCGTCAGCCATGTTGGGTCGACGACATCATCGGTGTGGAGATTGAGCTCTGCAAACACCACCACTCTCCAACCGAGACGTGACTTTTCTTAGCTCTACATCTCGACCTGAGTACCCAGTTCGATCACTCGATTCAGCGGTAAATTGAAATATTTGAGGTTGCTGTTGGCATTCTTGAGTAGAAAGGCGAAAAGGCTTTCTCGCCAGCGAGCCATGCCGATACGTTTGGTCGGGACAACCGTCTCTCGACTAAGGAAGTAGGTGGTACGCATTGGGCTGAAGTCCAGCTCATTCAGGTGACAGAGACTCAGCGCTGCGGGTACATCAGGCTCCTCGATAAATCCAAAGTGCAGGCTAACTCGGAAAAATCCCTCTCCATAAGCTTCGACCTCAAACCGCCGATCAGCAGCTACACGCGGGCTGTCTTCAGACACCACCGTGAGCAAAACCACCTGCTCGTGCAGAACCTGGTTATGCAATAGGTTGTGCAAGAGCGCATGGGGGACAGCATCAGCTTTGGCCGTCAAAAACACTGCCGTACCTTGTACCCTATGCGGTGGCTGCGAACGGATGCTGCTGATGAACAACGGCAGAGGAAGTGCAGTTTCGTCCAAGCGCTCGACGATGATCTTACGACCCCGCTTCCAGGTGGTCATCAAGATAAACAGACCGATGCCTGCGATCACGGGAAACGCACCGCCTTGAAAAATCTTCGGAGCATTAGCTGCGAAGTAAAGGCTGTCTACCAACAGAAAGCCGAGCAGCAATGGGATGGCCAGCCAACGCGGTGTTTTCCAGAGGAGAAGCACTACAGCCGAGGACAAGATGGTGGTGATCAGCATAGTGCCCGTCACAGCGACCCCGTAGGCAGCAGCCAAAGCACTGGACGACTCGAAGCCAATCACCAGCAGCACTACACCGACCATTAACGCCCAGTTGACCGTGCCGATGTAGATCTGCCCCTGCTCTTGGCTGGAGGTGTGCTGGATGAACATCCGAGGGACGTATCCTAGCTGGATGGCCTGGCGCGTCAGGGAAAAAGCACCGGAGATTACGGCTTGAGAGGCGATGATGGTCGCCAGTGTGGATAGCGCGACCATAGGCAGCAGTGCCCAGTTCGGCGCAAGCAAATAGAACGGGTTGCGCACAGCTTCTGGATTTTCCAGTATCAAGGCGCCTTGGCCAAAATAATTAAGTGCCAGCCCCGGCAGCACCAACATGAACCATGCCCGAGAAATCGGCTTGCGGCCAAAATGGCCCATGTCGGCATACAGTGCTTCAGCACCGGTCAATGCCAATACGACGGCGCCTAAAATCGCTACACCTATACCTGGATGAGCAACAAAGAACTGCACCGCCCAAACAGGGTTTAGCGCTTGCAGCACTTCGGGCCGCTGCAAAATGCCGTGGATGCCGAGGGCGCCCAGCACCACAAACCACAGCACCATGACAGGGCCAAACAAGATGCCGATTCGGGCTGTGCCATGTTTCTGTATCAGGAACAGCGCAACGAGCACGACCACTGAAATAGGCACTACCCAGTGCTCTATTCCGTCAAATGCCAGTTGAAGTCCTTCAACCGCCGAGAGTACCGAAATAGCCGGGGTGATCATGCTGTCCCCGTAAAAAAGTGCCGCACCGAACAGACCGAGCAGAACCAGTATCTTGCTCATGTGCGGGTAAGGTGCTACTGCGCGGCGGGCTAATGCAGTCAAGGCCATGATGCCGCCTTCACCCTGGTTGTCTGCACGCAAAATGAACAGTACGTACTTGATCGAGACTACCCAGATCAGTGACCAAAAGATCAACGACAGAATGCCAAGCACACCATCGTGATTCACCTGAACACCGTAATGCCCGGAAAAGACCTCTTTCAATGTGTAGAGGGGGCTAGTGCCAATGTCTCCGTAAACCACACCTACAGCGGCGACGAGCAAGCCCACCCCTGATGTTTTGGAAGGGGAATCTACGTGTGTAGCGGTAGCGGTCTCACTCAAGGTGGCGCCCTCTCAATTAGCGGGGAGTAACTGCATGCCATCCTTGGGCAATACGTTTTTCCAGGGCCAACTGCAGAGCAAGGCACATGGACGATCTAAAAAATCGCGGCCAGTATCGTGGTGAGCAACAAAATCTACCGTAAAGAAACCGTAAAAAACTCGCTTCAAACATACCCAACAATCCGTCCTCGCAAAGCCTCCTTTTGCGATTGCAACATTGGGAGCATGAAATTTTCTTTAAAGGACGAATGAGATTTATTCCCATAGCCTAGGCCCGCGGTTTTTGATTCGATTCAGGTAGGACGGTCTCGATCAACGCGTCTACTCAGCGGCTATGGAAATTCCTATGCAACATTTGAAAAATCTCATCGCGAGTATCGGTTTGCTAGTTGCAGGTCAGCCGATGGCAAATGCGACGACCTATCCCGTAACGGTGACCGATGTTGCCAATCGCCAAATAGAGATTGCGCACGAGCCTAAGCGAATCGTCCTTCAGGATGGTCGTGACCTCTTTACCTTGGCCCTGCTCGACCGCCAGGATCCTTTTAAGCGCATCGTCGCCTGGAACAACATCGTCAAGCGTGCCGATCCGAACACCTGGAAGGTGTTTGAGCAGCAGTGGCCGGAATCGGCGAATCGTGCGACGGACATGAAGTTCGGCGATGAAGGCGATCTCAATCTGGAAGCTATAGTTTCGGCGCATCCTGACCTGCTGGTTTTCCAGACCCGCGCCCGCGCTTCCTTGGAGAGTGCTGGTGTCGCGCAAAAGCTCGCGGCACTCAAAATCCCCGTGGTGTTTGTCGACAGCGACATTGATCCGGTGGCCAACAGCCAAAAAACCGTTGCTCTGCTAGGCAAAGTTCTCAATCGCGAAACAGAGGCCAAGGCATACCTTGATTTCTATCAGAATCACCTCGCCAAGATCGATCAGAACATCAAGCAACACACGCAAAAACCCTTGGTGTTCGTCGAGGCAAAAGCCGGCCAAGGCGGTGCGTCTGCATGCTGTTTCACTCATGGTGACGTGTATTGGGGGAAACTCGTGCAAGCCGCCGGAGGGCAGAACTTAGGGTCTAGCTTACTGCCCGGTGCGACCGGTGACGTGACACTGGAAACGGTGCTCGGCAAACAGCCCGACGTCTATGTGATGACTGGCTCACAGTTCCCAGGTTCGACCTCTGTCGCGCCGCCATTTGGTTTCGGTGGCAGTGTGCAGCAGCCGATGATAGATCGCTCATTGAGCCTGTTGCAGGAACGTCCGGGTTTTGCCCAATTGAAAGCCAGCCAGAACGCTCGGGTGTACGGAATCTATCACCAGTTTTACGCGAGCTCCTGGAACATTCTCGCGCTCGAATACCTCAATCAGGCGTTCTATCCCGACACCGCCCAGCGCCTGGATACTGCCAAAAGCCTCGCTACGCTTTTCAGTTTCACTGGATTGAAAGCAGTCCCTGCCGTTCTCTACTCGCCTGCGCCTGCCAATGAATGAATTACCAGCAGCCATGTCGATGCCGGGTACTCTGGTCTCGCCCTCCCCCCAGGCCCACTACGCTCATACCGTTTGGCGACGTAGCGCGTTACTGACCCTATTGTTGGTGCTGGCACTTGCAGCATTCACTGCTGACCTGATCGTCGGCTCCGGGACGCTCACACTGGGTGAAGCTATAACCGGGTTGCTGCGTCCCGACAGTGTCGATTCCAGCACCCGGGTAATCCTTTGGGAACTGCGGATGCCGATGACACTGATGGCGGTAATGGCCGGCACATGCTTGTCGCTCTCGGGATTGATTATGCAGTCTGTCCTCGACAACCCGCTCGCAGAGCCCTTTACGCTGGGTATCTCGTCAGCCGCCGGTTTCGGTGCGTCACTGGCCCTAGCCTTCAACCTATCCTTCAGCCATGCGTTACCAGGACTGAGTGCCGATCTGATCGTCACCGCCAACGCGTTCTTGTTCTCGTTAATGACCGTTGGAATCATCCTGCTGCTGACACGCGGACAGGTGGGCCTTCAGGCCATCACGCTGCTGGGAATCGCGATGCACTTTGTCTTCAGCTCACTGCTGGGGATGGCTCAATACGTGGCGAGCACCGATCAATTGCAAAGCATCGTTTTCTGGTTGATGGGCTCGCTGCTGCATGCCACTTGGAACAAAGTTACGTTGTGTGCGGTGATCGCAGCCATCGCCATTCCGGTCGTGCTACTACAAGCATGGGCGTTAACCGCCCTGCGAAGTTTTGGCGAACAGGCGGTGGTTTTCGGCATTCCGGTGCGCCGACTGCGTACGACAATGTTGGTACTGGCGGCGCTGCTGGCGGGCGCTGTCACATCGGTGGTGGGTGTGATCGGCTTTGTGGGCCTTGTCGCGCCGCACGTGGCCAGACTGCTGGTGGGCGAGGATCAGCGCTTCACCATCGGAGTGACCATTGCCTGCGGGATCATCTTCGTGACCCTGGCCTCTCTGGCAAGCAAATTGATCGTCCCCGGTGCCGTGTTGCCCATCGGCATGGTCACCTCACTGATCGGTTTGCCGTTCTTCATAATTCTTATCCTGCGCGACCGGAGGCTGACGTCCCGATGAGTTTCTCTACCTCCGACTACCGGGTGACTTTGCGCGGCAAGCCCATTCTCAAAGGATTGAACGTGCACGTTGCCGCCGGCCACACACTGGCTTTGCTGGGTGCCAACGGCGCGGGAAAGTCGACCTTCATGAAAGGATTGTGCGGACTGGTGCCTGCTTTCGGTTTCGCCAGCATCAACGGCACGGCATTACTGGGGATGTCTCCTGCCACCCGCGCGAGGATGATTGGCTACGTCGCGCAAGATCTCGCGCATCTCGACGTACGACTGTCCACCTACGAGCTCTTGCTGCTCGCTCAGCAAGGCAGTGCGCGCAGTTGGAAGACCAGCGCAGAGGCGCGATGCAAGGCAGCCGAACTGATTGAGCTACTGGGATTGCAACGTTTCGCCGAGAGCCAGCCAGGGCGACTTTCCGGGGGCGAACGCCAGATGATTTCCCTTGCCCTGGCACTCGTTCGCTCTCCGCAATTGCTGCTGCTGGATGAACCCACCTCGGCGTTGGATCTGGCCAATCAATTACAGATTCTTGATGCCGTCAGCGAGTACACACGCAAGCACGACATCGTCACGTTGGCGATCTTCCATGACATGAATCTGGCCAGTCGCTACGCGGACGACACGCTCATGATTGATCAGGGCATCGTGCATTGCTGTGGCCCCACAAGAGATACATTGACCCCAGAAAATCTGGCGCAGGTGTATGGGGTTGATTGCAGGGCGCTGAGCGTCGATGCCGGCGCATTCACAGCGATC
>NZ_QAIU01000378.1:10708-11393 GCF_003061205.1 Pseudomonas sp. HMWF006 | reverse complement strand
GCACTGGGGCTGCCAACGATCTGCATAGCTGTGTCGAATAATCAGCATGCCAACGGCGAAGTCATGGCGGCGGCTGGCGCGCATGTGTTCTTGGGTGCCCGCGAGCAGGTCAGTGTCGAGCAATTGCGCCAAGCCATCGGCTTGGTCGTCGAAAATGTTTATCTGCGCCAAAGCCTGGCCGAACGTTCACGGCAATTGGTCGACGGGCGCGGCGCGCTGCGGGTTGCGGTGGCGTTGGCGGGCGCGGTGCTCAAGGTGCGCCCGGCCACGCTGGACGACGCGCAGTTGTTGTTTGACGGACGCAATGCCGAGGCGGTGCGCCGCTGGTCACTGGACGCTGGCGTTATCGACTGGAAGCAACATCTGGACTGGCTGACTGCGAGCTTGCGTAACCCTCAGCGGCTGCTGTTGGTCGCTGAAGGCGATGACGGCCCGGTCGGTGTTCTGCGCTATGACTTGCGTGGTTTTGACGCGGAGGTCTCGCTGTATTTGCTGCAAGGGCGTTTTGGTCTCGGCTGGGGCGGTGCACTGTTGGCGCGGGGCGAAGCGTTCGCTTCTGCTCATTGGCCGCAGATGAGCGCGATCACCGCTCAAGTGTTGCCGGCCAACCAGGCCTCACTGAATGTTTTTCGCGACGCCGGGTTCACTCAAAGTGCCTGCGCGTTCACCCGTGTTTTGAAGGATC
>NZ_QAIU01000378.1:7996-10698 GCF_003061205.1 Pseudomonas sp. HMWF006 | reverse complement strand
CCGTTCATCATTGCCGAGATGAGCGGCAACCATAACCAGTCGCTGGACGTTGCTCTGCAAATCGTCGAGGCCGCCGCCAAGGCCGGGGCGCATGCCTTGAAACTGCAAACCTACACCGCCGAGACCATGACCCTGGATCTGGCCGAGGGCGAGTTCTTTATCAAGGATTCGGGCAGCCTGTGGGCGGGCACTTCGCTCTACGATTTGTATGAAAAGGCCCATACGCCGTGGGAGTGGCATGCGCCGATCTTTGCCCGCGCGAAAGAACTGGGCATGCTCGCGTTCTCGACGCCGTTCGATGACAGCGCGGTGGATTTTCTCGAAAGCCTCGACGTGCCGGCCTACAAGATCGCCAGCTTCGAAAATACCGATCTGCCGTTGATTCGTCGTGTCGCCGCCACTGGCAAGCCGCTGATTATTTCTACCGGCATGGCCAGCATCGCAGAGCTCGATGAAACCGTGCGCGCTGCCCGCGAGGCCGGCTGCAAGGATCTGGTGTTGCTCAAGTGCACCAGCACTTATCCGGCGACACCGCTTAACAGCAACGTGCGCACGATCCCGCATCTGCGTGAGCTGTTTGGATGCGAGGTCGGGCTGTCTGACCACTCGATGGGCGTCGGCGTGTCGGTGGCGGCCGTGGCGCTCGGTGCAACGGTGGTGGAAAAACACTTCACCCTCGACCGTTCGGCGGGGGGGGTGGATGCCAGTTTCTCGCTGGAACCTGCGGAAATGGCCAGTCTGGTGCTCGAGACCGAGCGTGCCTGGCAGGCCATGGGCCAGGTGCAATACGGTCCCACCGAGGCCGAGCGCAAGTCACTGGTCTACCGCCGTTCGCTGTACGTCACCGCCGACATGGCGGCGGGCGAGGCCTTCACCGCTGCCAATCTGCGTGCCATTCGCCCCGGTCTCGGTCTGCCGCCCAAGCACACCGAGGCGGTTCTTGGTCGTTGCGCTCGCACGGCCATCAAGCGCGGTACGCCGCTGGATTGGTCGTTGGTCGAATAACCCGATCTGCAACCGATTCGGCAAAATAGCGTGACCTGCGAGTCATAACGCGCATCTTCACTGTATTGTATTGATCGGGGAGATGGCGCCTGGCCCTTTATCGGTTCCAGTGATAGCCCTTTGCGCTCCCCGTGGCTGCCCGTCGTGGCGGCCGTTTTCTGTTTGTCGGCGCCCCTCGAATCCTTGCGAGCGGTGGTTTTGGGCTGTTTTTTATTGGGAAGCCGTAATGATTGGCATAAAAAGCATTGCGAGCTACGTTCCTGTAGCCGGCGTGGACAATTACGCACAAGGTGCAAAATTCGAGAAGGATGAAGAATTCATCCTCGGCAAGATCGGCTCGGCGTTCCTGCCGCGCAAAGACGCTGAACAAGAAACCTCCGATCTGTGCGTGGAAGCGGCCAATGCGCTGTTTGCCAGCAACCCTGAGCTGAAACGTGAGTCGATCGACGCGCTGATCGTCGTCACTCAGAACGGTGACGAAGAAGGCTTGCCGCACACCGCTGCGATCGTGCAGGACAAACTCGGTCTGCCGACCAATGTCGCGGCGTTCGATATTTCCTTGGGCTGCTCCGGTTACGTCTACGGCATCTATGCGATCAAGGGCTTCATGGAAGCCGCAGGCCTGAAGAACGGCTTGCTGATCACCGCTGACCCTTATTCGAAGATCGTCGACCCGGAAGATCGCAACACCACCATGCTCTTCGGCGATGCCGCCACCGCCACCTGGATGGGCGAAGATCCGACCTGGGCGTTGGGTAAAGCCAAGTTCGGTACTGACGGCTCCGGCGCTCCGCACCTTAAGGTCAGCAATGGTGTGTTCTTCATGAACGGTCGTCAGGTGTTCAACTTCGCGCTGCTGAAAGTCCCGGCGCACTTGCATGAATTGCTCGACGATTCCGGCCTCAAGTCTGACGACATTGATGCGTTCTGCATCCACCAGGGCAGTGCGGCGATTGTCGATGCTGTGGCGCGGCGTTTCGAAGGCGAGCCAGAGAAGTTCATCAAGGACATGGTCGAGACCGGTAACACGGTGTCTTCGAGCATCCCGCTGCTGCTGGAAAAGCACGCCCTCGACTCGCAATGGCAGCGCGTTGCGCTGAGCGGCTTCGGTGTCGGGCTGTCATGGGGCTCGGCGATCATCTACCGTCCCTGATCCCGTGCCGGATCGCTAAATCGCGGCACAAAAAAGCGCTCAAGGTGTAACCTTGAGCGCTATTTTTTTGCCCGAGTTCTCACGAGGCACCATGAGCGAGTTTTTTCAATCGAACGCCGACGTCATTCAGCGTCGCTGGCCTGCGGTGGCCGCGCGCCTGTTGGCGGAAGATCCGTCATCGTTGCAGGCCGATCTGGTGGAGGGGCTGGGTTCGACGTTGAGCATCAACGGGATTCAACTGACCAGCCGCCATGACCGCACTCGCGAGGCGCAGGTTCAGGCGGCAAGCCTGGCGGATGACAGCCGCGTACTGCATGTCTATGGCGCCGGCCTGGGCGATCTGCAGCTGGCGTTGTTGCAGCGTCCGCAACTCGAGGTCTTGCATGTGCATCTGCTCAATGGCGCGGTCTTCGCGCTGGTGCTGCAGTTGCTCGATCAACAGCCGTGGCTCAACGATCCGCGTGTGCAGTTGCACTACGCCGGCGATCGAGCGGAAATCTGCCTGCCGTTCTTTGCCCTGCCGTCGGAGCTGGTGCTGGCCGAT
>NZ_QAIU01000378.1:1639-7986 GCF_003061205.1 Pseudomonas sp. HMWF006 | reverse complement strand
CTTGCAGGCCAGCCAGGCGCTGGTGCGCGGCGACGGCGATGTGACGCAATTGTTCGGTTCGCAGGTGGGGCGCGATGTCTTCGTGATCGCTACGGGCCCGAGTCTGGAACTGCACTTCGAGCGTTTGCGAACCATCCGCGCGCAAGCCGAGCGCCCATTGTTCATTTGTGTCGATACGGCGTATCGCCCATTGCTGCAGCACGGCATTCGTCCTGACATTGTGGTCACCATTGATCAGCGCATTTCGGCTCGGCATCTGCCGCCGATGGACACGACATCAATAACGCTGGCCTACATGCCCATGGTCGACCCACAGGTGCTCAAGGACTGGCAAGGGCCGCGCTACGCCGCTTACTCGGCCAGTCCGATCTATCAAGTGATTCGTCAAAAAATGCCACGCGGCGAACTGTATGTCGGTGGCAGTGTGATTCATCCTGCGGTGGATCTGGCGGTGAAGATGGGCGCTGCACAGATCACATTGTTCGGCGCCGACTTTGCCTTTCCTGGCGACAAGACTCATGCCGGCTGGAGCGACGGTGAGCTGGGGCCGCAACGGGTCGCAGCCAAACACTGGGTGCTCGATGGCCGCGGGCAACGAATCAAAACGCAGCTCAACTTTCGCAGCTATCTGTGCGAGCTGGAGCGCTTCATCGCCGGGCATCCACAAGTACGTTTCTATAACACCAGTCGGGCAGGGGCGATGATCGCCGGGACGGCGTTTCATTCGGAGTGGGCAGTATGAGTGGGAGTGAATCGTTTGCTGTCAGGGCGAGCGACTGCGCCGTCCTTTTCCGCCTGGGGCGGGATGTTGAAGCAGGGTTGGTCATGATTGATCTGGTGACTGATATCCAGCCGTCGTTCGACAAGGCTTCTCAGCAAGGCCAGCAGGAGTGGTTGCAGGTACTTGCTCAGATGCTGCAATGCCAGGAAACCCAGAATTGGTTGGCGTTGGCCGATTATCTGGAATACGAGTTGATTCAGGTGTTGGCTGACAATCTGTCTGTTTAAACAATTTCGCTCTGGCGCGACCGGCAGGATGCTTTGATTTGTGTAAGCGGCGTATTCCTGACGTCATTTTTTCGCTGCTGGACGAGCGCCAAGTCCTTGATTTACGGGGGATGGCCACCTGATGGCAAAAATTTTCGAAATTCTGCTAAAGCAACCTGCGTTGGCGACGATAACTATTACGAAGGTTCTCTAGGCCATACCGGGCGGTTGCCAGGGCCGGAAGCCGCAGTACCCAACCAACGAGGAATTCGTCATGGCTTTAACAGTAAACACCAACACAACTTCCCTGGGCGTTCAGAAGAACCTGAACCGCGCGTCCGACGCACTGTCGACCTCGATGACCCGTCTGTCCTCCGGCCTGAAAATCAACAGCGCTAAAGACGACGCAGCTGGCCTGCAGATCGCTACTCGTATGACTTCGCAGATCCGTGGTCAGACCATGGCTATCAAAAACGCCAACGACGGTGTTTCGATCGCTCAGACCGCTGAAGGTGCTCTGCAAGAGTCGACCAACATTCTGCAACGTATGCGTGAAATCTCGCTGCAATCGCGAAACGACTCGAACGGTACTGCTGACCGTACCGCTCTGGACAAAGAGTTCCAACAGTCCGTTGCTGAACTGACCCGTATCGCTCAATCGACCAACCTGAACGGTAAGGCTCTGATCGACGGTACCGCTGGTTCGATGCAGTTCCAGGTAGGTTCGAACACCACTTCCGACAACCAGATCACTCTGACCCTGTCGACCAGCTTTGACGCCAGCGCCCTGGGCATGACCGGTATGGTTATCTCTGGTGTGGACAACGCTACCAACCACACCAACGTTGACGCTTCGATCTCCGCGATCGACGCTGCTCTGGCAAACATCAACGCCACTCGCGCTGACCTGGGTGCTGCTCAGAACCGTTTCTCGAGCACCATTTCCAACCTGCAAAACATCAACGAAAACGCCAGTGCTGCACTGAGCCGCGTACAAGATACCGACTTCGCTGCTGAAACTGCACAGCTGACCAAGCAACAAACTCTGCAACAAGCTTCCACCGCAGTACTGGCTCAGGCCAACCAACTGCCATCCGCTGTACTGAAACTGCTTCAGTAATAGCTGATGAGTTTTGGCGGGGGAGTGCGCTTGCGCGCTCTCTCGCTTTTTCTCTTTAAGAGGTGATGGACATGGATATGAGCGTGAAGCTGAACTTGTCTTATCCTGCGGCCCAGCAGGCGACGACTGTTGCCGACAAGCCTGCGGAGAAGCCTCGAGCGGAAGCTGCACCTGTGGCTGCCGTCAAGGAAGATAGTAAAACCGCAAAAACCGAACAGGAAAAACTGAAGATGGCCGTTGAGGAAATCGAGAAGTTCGTACAGTCGGTCAAACGCAACCTGGAGTTCTCGATTGATGAGCCTTCAGGCAAAGTAGTGGTCAAAGTAATTGCCGGCGACTCCGGTGAGGTGGTCCGCCAGATCCCCAACGAAGAAGTGCTGAAACTGGCAAATAGTTTGAATGATGCAAGCAGCCTGTTGTTCAGCGCTAAAGTCTGACAGCTGGCACGAATTTTGTTGCTATGTTCTTTTGGGCGTTGTAGTGGTCAAAAGACCGGCGACACACTGAAGGGAGTCCCACATGGCAAGTCCAATTCTACCGGGCACGGGTTTAGGCTCCGGCCTTGATACCGGTGCTATCGTCAAAGCCTTGGTGAATGCTGACAAAGCAGCCAAGCAGAACCAGATTGATCGTCAGACTTCCACCAATACCTCGCAAATCTCCGCGATCGGTAGTCTCAAAAGTGTCTTGGCAAACTTTCAGGCCGCGATCAAGAATCTGGGCGATACCCAAAATCCGCAGTTTCTGGGTTTTAACGCTACGTCCGCCGATGCCAAAGTACTGACCGCCGTAGCGAGCAACACGGCTGTAAACGGTACTTATACGATCAAGGTTACAAACCTTGCGACCTCTTCCAAGGTTGCCACCGCAGCTTTTTCTGGCGGCGCTACCAGCCCCATTGCGGAGGGCACGCTCAATATCACGCAAAATGGTGTTTCCCGCCCCGTGACCATTCCGGCTGGCGCGACACTGCAATCGGTGCGTGATGCGATTAACACCCAGCAGGGTGCCAATGGTTTCAGCGCCAACATCGTGACTGACTCGTTTGGCTCGCGTTTGGTCATGGGTTCGACCACAACAGGTGCGGGTTCCGATATCACTTTGAGTGGTATCGCAGGGCTGGAGATTGCTGCCGGCCAGCAAATGGGCGCGACGCCGACGGCAACTTCGGCGGGTGCCATCGGTGACTTCGCCATGGACGCTAACTTTAGTGTTGATGGTCTCGCGCTGACCAGCAAGAGCAACAAAGTCGATCAGGCCATTTCCGGATTGACCTTGAACCTGGTCGCTGGTGCCAATGCAACGACAACGGTCACGGTAGCTCCAAACAATGATGGGTTGAAAAAATCCATTCAAACCTTCGTCGATGCTTACAACCAGGTCGTGACCAGTATCAATGCTCTGACCAAGCCATCCCTGGATGATAACGGCGATCCGACCATTCCTGCCGCGTTGACCGGTGACCCATTGGCGCGCGGTATTCTGGCGTCTATTCGTGACCCGTTGACGACTACCGGTGCCGGCGACAAGCTGACCGTGCTGTCGCAGTTGGGTATCACCACCAATCAGAAAACCGGTGCGCTGGACTTCGATAGCACCAAGTTCACCAACGCTATGGGCTCACAGCAGCTCGGTGGTGAAGTTCAGAAGCTTTTTCTGGGGGATCCGGCCGCGACCGGTAGTGCCGCCAAAGGCTTGCTGGAGCGAATGAACGATTCCATCACCCCTTACACGGTGACTGGCAAGGAAGGCATCCTGGATGCTCGTTCGACCAACCTGGCCAAGGCCAAGACCAATCTCGCCAACCAGCAGGCGGCCCTGGATCGTCGCATCGAAACGCTGACGGCGGTATTGACCAAAAAGTACAACGACATGGATACCCTGGTCGGCAAGCTGAAGGCAACGGCAGCCAACATCACTTCGATGTTCGAGGCAATCACTGCGCAGCAAAAAGGCTGATAGCACCCAAACGCCAAAAGCCCGGCAGCGGATTGCGCTCGTCGGGCTTTTTGGTCTCGGCCTAAAGATTTTTGACGCTGTGTCGATAGACTGTTTATACGAATCGCAAAGTTCTGGAAGAGGTAGAGCATGAACCCGATGTTAGCCCTTCGGCAATATCAGAAGATTGGCGCTCAGGCCCAGGCTTCCGAAGCCAGCCCGCACCGCCTGGTGCAGATGCTGATGGAGGGCGGTCTTGATCGTATCGCTCAGGCCAAAGGCGCCATGGAGCGCAAGGACATCCCGAACAAGGGCATCCTGATCGGCAAAGCCATCGGCATCATCGGTGGTCTGCTTGAAGGGCTTGATCTGGAGAATCGGTCGGAACAGGTTGGCGAATTGGCTAATCTTTACGAATACATGATGAAGCGTCTGACTGAAGCCAACGTCAAGACCGATCCAAAGATCCTCGACGAAGTCGCTGACCTGCTGCGTACGGTCAAGGACGGCTGGGATGCCATCGGCACGCCGGCTCCACAGTTTTAAGGAGATCACCATGAGTCTTGTATTGCAGCGAATCGAAGAAACCCGCGAGGCTCTGGTCGGTGCTCTGGCCGAGCGCAACTGGGAAGCCATCAGCGAGCTGGACATGGCTTGCCGTTCCTGCATGGAAGACGTCTTGAGTGAAGCTTCGGTGGACGAGGCCGCGTTGCGCGACAACCTTGAGGAGTTGCTCGGGGTTTACAAGCGGTTGCTGGATGCAGCGACCGGTGAGCGGCAGGCGATAGTCGATGAGATGTCGCAGATCACCCAAGCGCAGAACGCGGCAAAGGTTTACCATCTGTTTGGTTAATTAACCCCCAGTTAATCCAGACATGTGCGCCATAAATTTGACTGTGCACGGTTTTTTGACTTAACTAGTGGCTGTTTTCAGATTTCAGGCGTCTACAGGCACATGGTGTCCTGCAAGCGTCTCGCTTGCCCCATTTTTCGGGCATTGAGTTGACTAGGGAAGTTGCTATTGCATGTGGCGTGAAACCAAAATTCTGCTGATTGATGACGATAGCGTCCGCCGCCGCGACCTGGCGGTGATCTTGAATTTTCTTGGCGAAGAAAATTTGCCCTGCGGCAGCCATGACTGGCAGCAGGCTGTCGGCTCTTTGTCATCAAGTCGTGAAGTCATTTGCGTACTGATCGGGACGGTGAATGCTCCTGGTGCGCTTTTGGGCTTGTTAAAGACACTCTCGACATGGGATGAGTTCCTTCCGGTTTTGTTAATGGGTGATAATTCTTCCGTTGACCTGCCTGAAGACCAGCGTCGCCGCGTGCTGTCGACCCTCGAAATGCCGCCCAGCTACAGCAAGTTGCTCGACTCCCTGCACCGCGCCCAGGTCTATCGCGAAATGTACGACCAGGCCCGCGAGCGCGGCCGGCATCGCGAACCCAATCTGTTCCGCAGCCTCGTCGGCACCAGCCGGGCGATTCAACACGTCCGGCAGATGATGCAGCAAGTGGCTGACACCGACGCCAGCGTGCTGATCCTGGGCGAGTCCGGTACCGGCAAGGAAGTGGTCGCGCGCAACCTGCATTACCATTCCAAGCGCCGCGACGCACCGTTCGTCCCGGTCAACTGCGGGGCGATCCCGGCAGAGCTGCTGGAAAGCGAACTGTTCGGTCATGAGAAGGGCGCCTTCACCGGCGCGATCACCAGCCGTGCCGGGCGTTTCGAGCTGGCCAACGGCGGTACGCTGTTCCTCGACGAAATCGGCGACATGCCGTTGCCGATGCAGGTCAAGCTGCTGCGCGTGCTGCAGGAGCGTACCTTCGAGCGCGTGGGCAGCAACAAGACCCAGAGTGTCGACGTGCGCATCATCGCGGCGACCCACAAGAATCTCGAAAGCATGATCGAGATCGGCACCTTCCGCGAAGACCTCTACTATCGCCTCAACGTGTTCCCGATCGAGATGGCGCCGCTGCGTGAGCGCGTCGAAGACATCCCGTTGCTGATGAACGAACTGATCTCGCGCATGGAGCACGAGAAGCGCGGTTCGATCCGCTTCAACTCGGCGGCGATCATGTCGCTGTGCCGTCACGGCTGGCCGGGCAACGTCCGCGAACTGGCCAACCTGGTCGAGCGCATGGCGATCATGCATCCCTACGGGGTGATCGGCGTGGTCGAGTTGCCGAAGAAATTCCGCTACGTCGATGACGAAGACGAGCAGATGGTCGACAGCCTGCGCAGCGATCTCGAAGAGCGCGTGGCCATCAACGGCCATACCCCGGACTTCACCGCCAATGCCAT
>NZ_QAIU01000378.1:0-1629 GCF_003061205.1 Pseudomonas sp. HMWF006 | reverse complement strand
GTCTGGAACAGGGCCTGATCCAGCAGGCGCTGGACGATGCCAACGGCATTGTGGCGCGTGCGGCCGAACGCCTGCGCATTCGTCGTACCACGCTGGTGGAAAAGATGCGCAAGTACGGCATGAGCCGGCGGGAAGGCGATGAACAGGCAGATGATTGACGCCTGTTTTTCAAGCACCTCATTTATAAGCAGTTTTTTTTAGGCACGGGTATTGCTACATCCCTCGCAACGTTCCGTTTAACTGACGGTCAGCCAAGCGAGAGAGCACAATGCCCCAAGCCGCCCAGATGTCTTCTGCCTCCAGCTCCGAGGGGCAGCCGTCCTCCGTAGAGCAGGCCAGCCGACAGGGTCTTGAGCAGGCGTTCGCCTTGTTCAATCAGATGTCCAGCCAGCTGACCGATTCCTACAGCATGCTCGAAGCGCGGGTCACCGAGCTCAAGGGTGAACTGGCCGTGGTCAGTGCCCAGCGCATGCAGGAACTGGCGGAAAAAGAGCGTCTGGCCAACCGCCTGCAACACCTGCTTGATCTGTTGCCGGGTGGCGTTATCGTGATTGACGGCCATGGCATCGTCCGTGAGGCCAACCCGGCGGCCATCGACCTGCTCGGGCTTCCGCTGGAAGGCGAGTTGTGGCGTCACGTCATCACCCGTTGCTTCGCCCCGCGTGAAGACGACGGTCATGAAATCTCCCTGAAAAACGGTCGACGCCTGTCGATTGCCACCCGCTCCCTGGATGCCGAGCCGGGGCAGTTGGTGCTGCTCAATGACCTGACAGAAACCCGTCACCTGCAAGATCAACTGGCGCGTCACGAGCGCCTGTCTTCGCTGGGGCGCATGGTCGCCTCGCTGGCCCATCAGATCCGCACACCGCTTTCCGCAGCGTTGCTCTACGCCAGTCATTTGACCGAACAGGAACTGCCGGTCGCCACCCAGCAGCGCTTTGCCGGGCGTCTCAAGGAGCGCTTGCATGAGCTGGAGCATCAGGTGCGCGACATGCTGGTGTTCGCCCGTGGCGAGCTGCCGCTGACCGATCGCATCACCCCCAATGCCTTGATGCAGTCGCTGCAAGCCGCGGCGTTGACCCATGTGCAGGACTTGCCCGTTCGCTGGCAATGCGACAGTCATGTCGGCGAGTTGCTGTGCAACCGCGACACGCTGGTCGGGTCCATTTTGAACCTGATTGAAAACGCGATTCAGGCCAGTGACGGCAACGTGCGCCTGAAAGTGCACTGCTACACCCGCGATAACACCCTGCGTTTGTGCGTCAGCGACAGTGGCAGCGGTATTGATCCGGTTGTGCTCGAGCGGCTTGGCGAGCCGTTTTTCACGACCAAAGTCACCGGCACCGGCCTCGGCCTGACCGTGGTCAAGGCAGTCGCCCGGGCACATCAGGGAGAATTGCAGATGCGTTCGCGGGTCGGGCGCGGCACGTGCGCGCAGGTGATTCTGCCGCTGTTTTCCGCTGGACAGGGAGCTGAGTGAAGGTCATGGGCATCAAGGTTTTGCTGGTCGAGGATGACCGCTCGTTGCGCGAGGCGCTGGCCGATACGCTGTTGCTGGCCGGCCATGATTACCAGGCCGTCGGCAGCGCTGAAGAAGCGTTGACGGCGGTGGCGCGTGAAGCGTTCAGC
>NZ_QAIU01000377.1:503-2869 GCF_003061205.1 Pseudomonas sp. HMWF006 | reverse complement strand
CAAAAAGATCTGGGCATCGACGCGGTCACCCTCGGCTATATCTTCTCTGCCTTCGGTTGGGCCTACGTGGCCGGGCAAATTCCCGGCGGCTGGTTGCTCGATCGCTTCGGCTCGAAAAAAGTCTATGCCCTGAGCATTTTCACCTGGTCGCTGTTCACCGTGCTGCAAGGCTTTGTCGGTGAGTTCGGCATGTCCACGGCGATTGTTGCGCTGTTCATGCTGCGCTTCCTCGTCGGTCTGGCGGAGGCGCCATCCTTCCCGGGCAACGCGCGCATCGTCGCCGCGTGGTTTCCGACCGCTGAACGCGGCACCGCTTCGGCGATCTTCAACTCGGCGCAATACTTCGCCACCGTGCTGTTCGCGCCGCTGATGGGCTGGATCGTCTACAGCTTTGGCTGGGAGCACGTGTTCATTGTCATGGGCGTGTTCGGCATCGTCTTCTCGGGGATCTGGCTCAAGGTTATCCACAGCCCGCGTCAGCATCCGATGGCCAACGCAGCGGAAGTGCAGTTCATCGCCGACAACGGCGGCATGGTCGACATGGACCAGAACAAAGGCAAAAAGGCTGACGGGCCGAAGTGGGATTACATTCGTCAGTTGCTGACCAACCGTATGATGCTCGGCGTGTACCTGGGCCAGTACTGCATCAACGGCATCACTTACTTCTTCCTGACGTGGTTCCCGGTGTACCTGGTGCAAGAGCGTGGCATGACCATTCTCAAGGCTGGTTTCATCGCCTCGTTGCCGGCGATCTGCGGCTTCATCGGTGGTGTGCTCGGCGGAGTGATTTCCGATTACCTGCTGCGCAAAGGGCATTCGCTGACCTTCGCCCGCAAGGCGCCGATCATCGCCGGGTTGCTGGTGTCCAGCAGCATCGTGGCCTGCAACTATGTCGACGTTGAATGGATGGTCGTGGGTTTCATGGCGTTGGCGTTCTTCGGCAAAGGCGTGGGCGCGCTGGGCTGGGCGGTGGTCTCCGACACCTCGCCAAAACAGATCGCCGGCCTGAGCGGTGGCCTGTTCAACACCTTCGGCAACATCGCTTCGATTACCACGCCGATCGTGATCGGCTACATCATCAGCTCCACCGGATCGTTCAAATGGGCGCTGGTGTTCGTTGGTGCCAACGCACTGGTTGCGGTGTTCAGCTACCTGGTGATCGTCGGCCCGATCAAACGCGTGGTACTCAAAGAGCCGCCAACCCATGGCGGTACTGAAGCCACCGGCAAATTGTCTCAAGCGCATTCCTGAGGAGCGGCGTCATGCAGTTGATTGAACATTCCGACTCGCCGCGCTACATCCGCCTGCACGAGCGGGACAACGTAGTGATTGTGGTCAACGACCAGGGCGTGCCGGCCGGCACCGAATTTCCCGACGGTCTGGTGACCGTGGATTTTGTACCGCAGAGCCACAAGGTCACCCTCGCAGACATTCCCGAGGGCGGCCAGGTGATTCGCTACGGCCAGACCATCGGCTACGCGTTGCAGCCCATTCCGCGCGGCAGTTGGGTCAAGGAAGATCAACTGCGCATGCCGACCGCGCCGCCGCTGGACAGCCTGCCGCTGTCCACCGAAGTGCCGCCCGCCCAGGCACCGCTGGAAGGTTTCACCTTCGAGGGTTATCGCAATGCCGACGGCACTGTCGGCACGCGCAACATTCTCGGGATTACTACCACGGTGCAGTGTGTCACCGGTGTGCTCGATCATGCGGTGAAGCGCATCAAGGACGAGTTGCTGCCCAAATACCCGCACGTCGATGACGTGGTGGCGCTGACCCACAGTTACGGCTGCGGCGTGGCGATCACCGCCACCGACGCCTACATCCCGATTCGCACCGTGCGCAATCTGGCGCGCAACCCGAACCTGGGGGGAGAGGCGCTGGTGATCAGTCTCGGTTGCGAGAAATTGCAGGCCGGGCAGGTGATGCACGAGGACGACGCTTCGGTTGATCTGAGCGAGCCGTGGCTGTATCGCCTGCAGGATTCCAGTCACGGTTTCACCGAGATGATCGAGCAGATCATGGCGCTGGCCGAAGTCCGCCTGAAGAAGCTCGACCAGCGCCGCCGCGAAACCGTGCCGGCGTCCGAGTTGATCCTCGGCATGCAGTGCGGCGGCAGCGATGCGTTTTCCGGAATCACCGCCAACCCGGCACTGGGCTACGCCTCGGACTTGCTGCTGCGTGCAGGGGCGACGGTGATGTTTTCCGAAGTCACTGAAGTGCGCGATGCGATCTACCTGCTGACTTCACGTGCCCAGAGCAAAACTGTCGCCGAGGAACTGGTGCGCGAAATGGACTGGTACGACCGTTATCTGGCCAAGGGCGAAGCGGATCGCAGCGCCAATACCACGCCGGGCAACAAGAAGGGC
>NZ_QAIU01000377.1:0-493 GCF_003061205.1 Pseudomonas sp. HMWF006 | reverse complement strand
GTCGCTGGGCTCGATCGTCAAATCCGGCAGCAGCGCGATCAACGGCGTGCTCGGCCCGGGCGAGCGCTTCAAGCAGAAAGGTTTGATCTTCTGCGCGACCCCGGCCAGCGATTTTGTCTGCGGCACGTTGCAATTGGCGGCGGGGATGAACCTGCATGTGTTCACCACCGGTCGCGGCACACCCTACGGGCTGGCGATGGCACCGGTCGTAAAAGTCTCGACCCGGACCGAGCTGGCGCAGCGTTGGCCGGACCTGATCGACATCGACGCCGGACGGATTGCCACCGGGCGCGCAACCATCGAGGAGTTGGGTTGGGAGTTGTTCCACTACTATCTGGATGTGGCGAGCGGCAAGCAGCAGACGTGGGCGGAGAAGCACAAGCTGCATAACGACATCACGCTGTTTAACCCAGCGCCGATTACTTGATGCGTGATCGGCTTGGCCCTCACCCCAGCCCTCTCCCGGAGGGAGAGGGGGCCGACCGAGGTGTCT
>NZ_QAIU01000376.1:327-2644 GCF_003061205.1 Pseudomonas sp. HMWF006 | reverse complement strand
CCGCCAGCCAGTACGCGAGCATGCCCAGCGGAATCCCGCTGCCGACAATCGCCAGCAACAGGCAATACAACTGACCGGCAACCGCCCACGGCCCCAACCGCACTTGCTCGGCCTGGCGCGCGGCACCCTGGCCGGTGCGCACATGCCGACCCTTGCCGCGCACGCGCAGTTCCAGCCACAACAGCACCAGGCACAGCGCCAGCAACACCGCCGACAGCATCGCGGCATTGGCGTTGCTGAACTCCAGCTCGAACTGCTGATAGATCGCCGTGGTGAATGTTTGCAGGCCGATGATCGACAGCGCGCCGAATTCAACCAGCATGTGCAGGGCAATCAGCAGCGAGCCCGCCAGCAACGACGGCCACAGCAGCGGCAGGGTGACGCGGAAAAACACACCCCAGCGGTTCTGTCCCAGGGTGCGGGCGGATTCCTCAAGGGAGGGATCGAGATTGCGCAAGGTCGCCGCGACCGGCAGAAAGATCAGCGGGTATTTGGACAGGCTCATCACCAGAATTGCACCGCCGAGGCCTTCGAACTGCGCGCTCAGCGACACCCAGGTGAAGCTGCTGACAAACGCCGGCACCGCAAACGGCAGACATAGAATCACGCCCCACAGACGCCGCCCCGGCAAATTGCTGCGCTCCAGCAGCCAGGCCAGCGACAGGCCGATCACGGCGCAGGTGATGGTCACACCGACCATCAGCGCCAAGGTATTGCGCAGCAGGCCGAACACGTAAGGGCGCCATAACAGGTGCAGCGCCTCGGCCCAGCCCGCTTGCCAGGCCTTGAGTCCGACGTAGGCCAATGGCAATAGGCTCATCACCACCAGCAGCAATACCGGCAGCACCAGCCAGATCGACGGTCGCTTGCGCCGGGGTACGTAACCCCCGCGCATGGCGGGGGCGGATAACGATGCGGCCATCAGTTCAAGCCAACTTCACGTTCCAGTTCCAGCGCTTCTTCGGCATTGCCCAGATCGGCCGGGGTCAGGTTCGGCGCTTCCAGCTCGCTGAACGGCTTGAGCCCGCGATCCGATTCCATGCCTTTGTGCAGCGGGTATTCGGCGGTGGTCTGGGTGATCACGCGCTGACCTTCTTCGCTGGCCATGTAGGCAAGAAATTGTTGAGCTTCTTTTGGATGTTTGCTGGATTTCAGCACGGCAGCGCTGGACACGGTGATCAAGCCGCCGACGTCGCCGCCGGTGAAGTAATGCAGTTTCGAATCCAGTTTGCCTTTCTCGCGTTGCAGGGCGAACCAGTAGTAGTTGTTCACCAGCACGGTGGCGACTTCGCCGTTTTCCACGGCTTTGAGCGCGACCATGTTGTTGCTGTAGGTCTTGCCGAAAGCGCGCAGGCCGGTCAGCCATTCTTCGGCGGCGTCACGACCATGCATCTTGATGATGGCCACGGCTTGTTCCTGAAACGCGCCGCTGGTTGGCACGAAGCCGACTTTGCCTTGCCACTGTGGATTGGCGAAATCCAGGACTGATTTTGGCAGGTCTTTTTCGTCGACCAGTTTCGGGTTGTAAGCGACCACGCGAACGCGTGCCGTCACGCCAATCCAGATGCCGTTAGCCGCGACGTATTTTTCCGGCAGTACGGCCAGGGTCGCGTCATCGGCCTTGGCCAGCAGACCCTGTTCGCCAAGGTTGTTCAGCGGTGGGGATTCTTCGGTGTAAATGACGTCGGCGGGGGAGCGGTCGCCTTCCTCGATGATCTGGCTGGCGAGCTGGTTGCTGCTGCCTTTGCGCACGTTGACGTGAATGCCGGTCTTGGCTTCGAAGGCCTTGGCGATCGCGTCGCCGACTTCCTTGTGCTGGCCGTTGTAAAGAGTCAGGGAAACCGTATCGGCAGCCTGGGTGAGGGGAGAGGCGAGTGCCAGGCCGAGCAGGGTGAAGGTCAAGCCTCGGCGCAGGGTATTTCGAAACGTCATTCGCAGGGTTCCTCACTGTCGCATTGCAAAAACTTGCAACAATGATAAACGATATTGTTTCTCAAGTGCGCCTTGCGGTGGGGCTGGCGTTTTGATAGGTGCGATGGTGATGGGGTTTCGGGAAGCCAGAAACGCAAAAAACCCGCTTTCGCGGGTTTTTGGGAAACTCAAGGCCGTAACCTTGAATTTGAATTGGTGCCCAGAAGAAGACTCGAACTTCCACGACCGTAAGGTCACCAGCACCTGAAGCTGGCGTGTCTACCAATTTCACCATCTGGGCAGTATCGTTAACGCTTGTACGTCGTCGATGGCGCGCACTATACGGAGCGTCTTTTTAACTGTAAACCCCTGTCAGCAAAAAATATGATTTTTTTTACCGGCGGTG
>NZ_QAIU01000376.1:0-317 GCF_003061205.1 Pseudomonas sp. HMWF006 | reverse complement strand
GGTCACCAGCACCTGAAGCTGGCGTGTCTACCAATTTCACCATCTGGGCAATCATCGCTAGCGTTGCCGCTGTTGATGTGGCGCACTATACGGAGCGCGTTTTGATCTGTAAACCCCTGATTTAATTTTAATAAATCAGTTTTAAGAAAACCCGGGCTTAGAATGCAAAAAAACCGCTTTCGCGGGTTTTGTGTGAGCTTTGAAACTGATCTAGTCTCAAACTCGAAATTGGTGCCCAGAAGAAGACTCGAACTTCCACGACCGTAAGGTCACCAGCACCTGAAGCTGGCGTGTCTACCAATTTCACCATCTGGGCA
>NZ_QAIU01000375.1:15017-16800 GCF_003061205.1 Pseudomonas sp. HMWF006 | reverse complement strand
TTCGCTGGCAAGCCAGCTCCCACAGTTGGTTTGAGTGCATTCAGTTAGAGCATGGTCGGCTGTCAGGCCGCCACTGTCTCCCACAATAACCGAGCCAACCAATAGGCCGAGTGTCAGCTCGCCTGCTTTTGATCTTGATCTTCAGGCCCCTTCGGCAGGCTGAGTGGAGGGATTCATCCGGGGGGCAGGCGCGGAGCGCCGTGCGGCGAAGCCGCATACATCGAGAGGAGGTGCAGCGAAGCAAACCGGAGGCGATGCCCCCGGATGAAACCCGCAACGAAGGAACCCCGAGCCCCAGCGAGCGGGCCGAACGCTGGGGCAAGCCTTTTTTTGCTTACTTTTTTGAGGCGTTTGTCAAAAAAGTGAGTCGCCGTAAGGGCGAAACCGCCAGCCGCCACACCCCAAAAAACGGATATACACCCAAACCCCAAGAACATGGTCGGCCCAAAGGCCGCCAAGTCTCATACCCCCAACCCTAGGCCAAATCAGGATCCCGAGAAGAGCGCAAAGAAAAACTCTCAAGCTCATACCGCAACTCGTCAATCAACCCCTGCACCGCCTCAGGCGTACGCAGAGAATCCAGCTTCAACCCACTGATCACCAGATCGACCTGCCCCGACCCCGGGTGATAAAGCTTCACCGTCAAGGAATGGTCACCATCCACCAGACATTCGCACGCCAGCGGTGAAAAGCTGTGTTCCAGCCGCGCGCGCAACTGCGCAATATTCATCATGGGGCTGTTCCTATAGTTACTTCGAAGGGACGCGATCCCGAACCGAATGGCTCGTATCGCACCCCACCAGACTAAGAACAGCCCCCTTGAGCCAACACCTCCATTTGCACTGATTCAACTAGTGCATTTGCACCTACCGCTGATTCTTGCTGCTCCACTCACCGGAAAACAGCCCACGCTCCCGCGCCCAGACTATCGCCTCGCTGCGGCTATGCACATCGAGTTTGGAATACACCGTCGCCACATGATTGCGCACCGTGTTCGGCGCCAGTTTCAGCCGCGCTGCAATCTCCTTGTCAGCCAGCCCTTCACAGATCAACCCCAGCACATCGCGTTCACGCGCCGTCAGATCGGTGAACGAAACACTCGGCAGCTGTGGCGCGTTGATCTTCTTCACATTGGCCAACTTCTCAATCAGCGTGCGGCTGAACCAGGAGGCATCTTTCATCACCTCTTCAATTGCCGCGACCAGTTCAAGCTCGGTGCGTTTGCGCTCGGTGATGTCCATCAGCACCAGCAAATAACAGCGCGTGTCCTGGATGTTGACGGTATCGGCGGACACCGCGCACTCAAGCAACTCCACATCCTTCTTGCGGACCCGCACATCGACCCGATCAATCCGGCCGTTCTGCTCCAGCGCCGTCAACAACCGCGACCGGGTGCTGCTGTCGTCGATGAAACCCAGCTGCGTCACGGTTTTGCCCAGCACCTCTGCGCTGTCATACGCCAGCGTGTCGAGGAACGCCTGGTTGACATCAATCACCTGTTGCTCGTCGGCGCTGCAAATCAGAATCGGCACCGGGCTCAGCCGAAATGCCTTGGCGAAGCGCTCCTCGCTCTGGCGCAGCGCCACTTCGGCCTTGCGTCGCAACTCCATATCGACGAAGGAAAACAGCATGCAATCCTCATCGTTGAGCGTCAGCGGCTGCCCGGCCACGATCACTTGCTTGTTGCTGCCATCAGGCAAGCGCAGTTCGGCTTGCATCTGCGGGATGGTCGCGACATCACGCAAGCGCTGGATCGCCAGGTCTCGGTGTTCGGCCTGCTCGA
>NZ_QAIU01000375.1:13807-14983 GCF_003061205.1 Pseudomonas sp. HMWF006 | reverse complement strand
CCGCCGGTGCCGGGTTGGCGTTGAAGGTCCTTTCGAAACGCTGCTCGGCGTTGGCCCAGTCGGTGACGTCGCTCATGATCAGCACCAGCGACTCGGGCTGACCTTCGCGGTTGGTGAGCACCATGCTGCGCACGTTGTGCACCCAGACGCGCTCCGGGTCATCGACGGCGGACACTTCGATCAGCACATCACTGAACACCTCGCAGCGAGCGACGCGGCTGATCGGATAGTTCTCCGGTGGCAGGGTGTGGTTATTGCGATAGCGCAGGCTGAAGCGCTTGGCGTATTCGCCGGCACTCGTGCCCAGCTCACCAATCCGGCTGACCCCGTGCATGGCCAGCGCCGCTTCGTTGGCCCAGAGAATGCTCTGATCCAGCTCCAGCAGAATCACCCCGTCCGACAAACCGGCGATGATCTGTTGCAACTGGCGACGATTGGTTTCGGTGGTCAAGACTTCCTGGCTCATTGGATCTCCACAGGTAATACGCGTGTGAAGATTACGACCGCAGCCGCCCGCGATCGTGCCACCCTCTTCACCCCACCCCATATCCATTGCAGGCTCACTCCTACCGGGATTTGTGTTGGCCTGAGGTTTCGACAAGTTCTCGCAGAGTATCGAGAAACAGTTTGAGCACTGGCGAGGCATCGTCGGCGCGGTACGTGGCGTACAGCGGCACTTCCGGCAGCGCCGGGGTCAAGGCGCGGAACACCAGCCCCGCCGGCGCCAGCTGTTCGATGGACGCCGGCAACAGCGCCACACCAAACCCGGCGCGGACCAGACTGAGCAGGGTTTGCACCTCAATGACCTGTTGACGAATCTGCGGGGTGAATCCGGCCTGAACGCAGCACTGATAGAGAAAGTTGGCGAACCGCGACTGTTTCAATTCCAGCGCCACAAACGGCTCCCGGGCCAGATCTGCCGGCGCCAGCACCTCGCGCGTCGCCAGTGGATGATCCGCAGGCATGACCACGTGAATCGGCTCGTAGATCAGCAACTCATTCCGCAACTGCGGATCGTCATAACCGACCCGAAACACACAGGCATCAATGCGTTTCTCTTTCAACGCCTTGACCTGCGCCGCCGGGGTCATCTCGTGCAGGCGCCAGTTGACCTGCGGATAACGCTCACGAAACAGGTGCAAAGCCTTGGGCAGCACGCCGACCATCACCGAACTG
>NZ_QAIU01000375.1:3047-13796 GCF_003061205.1 Pseudomonas sp. HMWF006 | reverse complement strand
GTTCGAGCGCAGTCACCATCGGGTCGAGCGCCCGGTCGAGTTGTTCGAAGACCAGCGGCGCCTGCTCCTTGAGCATCTGCCCCGCCGCAGTCAGCTCGACCCGATGGTGACTGCGCTCGAACAGCGGCGTCCCCAATTCCTCTTCCAGCAGACGAATCTGCTGACTCAGCGGCGGCTGGCAGATGTGCAGGCGTTCGGCGGCGCGACCGAAGTGCAGCTCATCGGCCAGGGCCATGAAGTAACGCAGCAGGCGCAGGTCCATGGCGGCTTATCCCAGGCTCAGCGGTGTCGAACGCTGGCGCACGCCGGTCAGCGCAAACAAGGCGTTGGCAATCGCCGGTGCCACCGACGGGCTGCCCAGCTCGCCGACGCCACCGGGTTTGCCCGGCTCGCCGTCCAGCACCACGATGTCCGTGGCCGGCATGTCTGCCATGCGCGGCACGCGGTAGTCGTGGAAGTTGCTCTGCACCACCCGGCCCTGCTTGATGTCGAGGCGGTCGAACAACGCATGGCCAAAGCCCCACATCAGCCCGCCGTAGATCTGCTCCTCGACCCCGCCCGGCGACACGGCCAGACCGCAATCGACCACGCAGGTGAGCTTCTCGACGCTGGCCTTGCCGTCAACCGTCGCAACCTGCGCAACCACCGCGATAAAACTGGTGTAACCCTGATGGGTCGCGATCCCCAGCGCAGTGCCCGGTGGCAGCGGCTTACCCCAACCGGCGCGCTCGGCAGCCTGCTTGAGCACGGTCACATGACGTGGCCGTTCCTGCATGTTGGCCAGCCTGAACGCCAGTGGATCTTCGCCAGCGGCATGGGCCAGCTCATCCATGAAACTCTCCACGGCGAACACGTTGGGAATGAAGCTCACCGAACGATACCAGCCGCTGGGCACATGGCTTTCGTGCTTGACCCAGTTCAGCTCCAGATGCGGCGGACGGTAGGCAAAGTCCCACGCAGTGATCGCTTCGGTGGTGCTGTAATCCATGTGATCCGGACGCTCGAAGTAACCCGGCTCCCATTGTTCCGGGGAGGCCGGCGACACCGCATGCAGTTGCAACGTGGTGAGTTTGCCTTGGGTGTCGAGCGCACCTTTGACCCGGTGCAACGTGGCCGGGTGATTGAACAACGCGTGCATTTCATCTTCGCGGCTGTTGAGCAGCTTCACCGGCACGCCGGTCTTTTGCGCCAGGTACGCGACTTCGAACAACCAGTATTTGGCTTCCCGTGCACCGAAGCTGCCGCCGGACACCAGCTCGTTGATCGTGACGTTGGCCTTGTCGATGCCGCACACGGTTTGCGCCGCTTCCAGCGCCGAGGACGGCACCTGCACACCGCCCCAGTAAGTGATCGCTCGGTCCTTGACCTGCGCGGTGATGCAGATCGGCTCCAGCGGGTTCTGCACTTTATAGGGCATGGTGTACTCGGCTTCGATCAGCTTCGCCGCGTGCGCCCATTGCGTGCTGACATCGCCGTGGCTCATGGCCTTGACGGTTTGTGCCTTGGGGTCATGGATGGCGTTGGCTTGCGCAGCAGACAGCTGGTCACTGTCGAACCCTGCCAACGGCGAATCGCTCCACTTGATCTCCAGCACCTTGCGGCCCTGCTGCGCGGCCCAGAACGTCTCGGCCAGCACCGCGACCCCCTCGAGGTTACCGCCGAGCACATCGGGCCGCCCCGCAATCGCCAGCACCTGACGGACGCCCGGCACCTGCAAGGCTGCCGCCGAATCGACGCTGACGACTTTCGCCCCGACCACCGGCGCCCGCTGTACCACCGCCACCAGCATCCCCGGCAATTGCACGTCGCTGCTGTACTTGAAGCGTCCGCAGACCTTGGCCGCCGCGTCGCGTTTGTGGCGCAGCTTACCGATGTATTTGAACTGGGCCGGATCCTTCAGCGTGACTTTTTCGGGCGCTGGAAGACGCGCGGCCACGTCGACCAACTCGCCATAGCCGAGGCTGCGTTTGCTCGATGCATGCACCACCCGACCTTCCACGGTGGTGCAACTGTCGGGGCTGACTTTCCACTGTTTCGCTGCAGCGCTAATCAACAGCGCCCGCGCCGTCGCACCGGCCATGCGCAAGCGATCGTATTCGAGGGAAACGCTGGTGCTGCCGCCGGTGGAAAATACCTTCCAGACCGGATGAATGTAGGTTTCGAAAAACGGATCTTCGGGGGTGATCACCTGCACGGTCATGGGGTTGACGTCCAGCTCCTCGGCCACGCATGCGGCCAGCGCCGTTTGCGTGCCAGTGCCGGAATCGTGTTTGTGCACCACCAGTCTCACCGTGCCATCGGGGAAGATCCGTACCCAGGCGTTAGGCTCGAATTCTGTGGCGGGGGCCGGGGCATTCGGGTCCGTGACCGCGATGCCGGATGGCAGGTAGAGGGCGATCGCCAGCCCCGAAGCCAGCGTCGCCGCCTGCTTGAGGAACACCCGTCGGGATGGTTCGATCAAGGTCTCGTCGAGCCGGCTCATCACGCCTCCTTCGGCGCATTCGCCGCGCGTTTGATCGCTTTGTTGATCCGTCCGTAAGTGCCGCAACGGCAGATATTCCCCGACATTGCATTGCGAATCGAATCGTCGGTTACCGCCGCACCGGTGTTGAGCAGCGCGGCGGCAGACATGATCTGCCCGGATTGACAGTAGCCACATTGCGGAACATCTTCGGCAACCCAGGCCAGTTGCAGCGGGTGGCTTTGCGTCGGCGACAAACCTTCGATGGTGGTGACGCTGTGCCCCGCGACGGCGGCCAGCGGCAACTGACAGGAACGCACCGCAACACCGTCCAGGTGCACGGTGCAGGCACCGCACAGGCCCATGCCGCAGCCGAATTTGGTGCCGGTAAGTTTCAGTTGATCACGCAGTACCCATAACAAGGGCATGGAGGGGGTCGCTTCATCCAGCTCGCGTCGTTCGCCGTTAACTGTGAATGCAATCATTGTCAGGCTCCCAAAGAGCGGCCCGTCTTTGTGCGGGCCTGGTGACCGATTATTGGAAGCCGCGACAATCCCCGGCCAGCGACGATTTCTGCCAACCGCTGTAAGCAGGACTAACAACATGTACAAACGATACCCGTCGGTGCAGTCCATGAGCGCGTTTATCCACGCGGCGCGCAGCGGCAGTTTCTCCAGCGCCGCGCGCAAGCTCGACCTGACCCACAGCGCCATCAGCCAGCAGATCCGCGCGCTGGAAGAGTTCATCGGCCAGCCGCTGTTCGTGCGCGAAGGCGGCGGCAGCAACCTGACCGATGCCGGGCAGTTGTTTGCCAGTGTGCTGTCGGATGGTCTGGCGCAGATCGACCGCGCGCTGTCCTCGGTGAAGAACCGCAGCGTGGCACAACGCCTGACCCTGGATGTCGACAGCGAACTGGCGCAGAGCTGGCTCAATCCGCGCCTGCCCGAACTGCTCGATGGCCTGCCGGATTACGAAGTGACGCTGTTGTCGATGCCGCGCAGTGATCGCAGCACGTTTGAGCGGGTAGATCTGGCATTGCGATATGGCTATGGCGATTGGGATGACTGCGAGATGACGCAGATCTGTGGCGACCGGGTGATGGCGGTGGCCTCGCCGGCGTTGCTTGAGCGTTATGGGTTGCACGTGCCGTTGAGCCCGGCGCAGATCCTTGAACTGCCGCTGTTGGGGTATACGCGGCGCTCATGGATTCCGTGGCTGGATGCGGCGGGGATGCCGCCCGTAGAACCGCCGGCGCGAGTGATTTTTGATAATGCGGCGAACCTGATTGCGGCGGCTGAAGCCGGGGTGGGTGCCGCACTGGTGCGCGGATTACTCGCCGCCGATGCCTTGCGCAGCGGGCGCCTGGTGGCATTGAACGAGGCGCAGATTGCCGCGCATTACAACCTCTACGCGGTATGGCCGCACGGGCAGGCTGAGCGGGTGGCGCCTGTTGTTGAAGTGATCAAGCAGTTGGCTATGCGTACACAGGAAATCCAGCCCTCACCCTAGCCCTCTCCCAGAGGTAGAGGGGACTGATCTGGGAATATTGGCGAATTACACCGACGTGCACCTGCTGCTGTGAATCCGTAACCGAATCGGTTCATCAGGTCGATGCATCACTCGGTCGGCCCCCTCTCCCAGAGGTAGAGGGGACTGATCGGGGAATATTGGCGAATTACACCGACGTGCACCTGCTGCTGTGAATCCGTAACCGAATCGATTAATCAGGTCAATGCATCGCGCAAGACCACTCGGTCGGCCCCCTCTCCCAGAGGTAGAGGGGACTGATCGGGGAATATTGGCGAATTACACCGACGTGCACCTGCTGCTGTGAATCCATAACCGAATCGATTCATCAGGTCGATGCATCCCGCAAGGCCACTCGGTCGGCCTCTCTCGCCACGGGAGAGGCAACTGATCGGGGAATATTGGCGAGTTACACCGACGTGCACGTGCTGCTGTGAATCCATAACCGAATCGGTTTTCCAGGTCGATGCATCCCGCAAGGCCACTCGGTCGGCCCCCTCTCCCTCCGGGAGAGGGCTGGGGTGAGGGTAGCTTTTGCCCTTCATCCCAGAAGAATCAATCCAGACACCGAGACCAGCCAGCAGCCATCATTGCCATGACAATGCCGCCCCTGACTTTCCAAACGCAATACCGTAAGCGACAACAAACTTACTCGAAGGACCTGGCAAGAACGTTCACCCTCCCCCCGCAACCCCGGCTCGCCAACCTAACGCTCACTTGGCCGGGACGCTCTCAAGCGCCGCCCCCTCAGCCACTCCCCATTTGTTGAAGCCATAGCCGAGTACTGTTGCGATCAAGATGAAGGCGGCCAGGCTCTCCTGCGGAGGAAAGGGTGCGACGGCGAGCAGCACGCTGACGACCCCAGCCGTGACAAACATCAGAGTGCCGCCCGCCGCCGACGAGGCCCCCGCCTTTTCGCTGAACATCTCCATGGCCCTGGACGCCGCAGCGGGTCTGACCAGCGTGGTGCCTACGGTGCAGATGATCATCGGTATGGCCACCGTGGCGATGGAGAGCTGGAACTGAATCAACCCCACCATAATCAGACCGGACAGCCCCGAGATCGCCAAGCCCAGCTTGATTTGCGTGTCGATCGTCAGTGTTTTGGATAACCGCGTGGCCAATAGCCCGCCCACCACATAGGCGCCTCCATAGGCCAGAAGCACCCATGAATAAGTCAACGAGGACACCCGCAGCGTTTCGAGGAAGATGATCGGAGAAATCGCAATGAAGCCAAAATGGCAAGAAAACGCCATTGCCGATGTCATCCACGAATACACGAAAGGTTTAAAGCTGAAGATATCCGCATAACGCTTCAATATTTCCAGCTTTTGCGATCGCGACGTCAGCGACTGATCCTGCAATTTGGGGAAAAACCACAACGTTTGCCCCAGCAAGATCACCGCCAGGCCAGCAAACACGTAGAAACTCCCTTGCCAATTCAGGACGTACTGCAAATAGGTCCCAAACAACGGCGAGAACGAAATACACAGTCCGCTTAACGACAGCATGTAAATACGAATCCGCTGTCGATCTTCAGCCGTGAAAACATCCTGAACAATCGCTTGAGCCAGCACAAAGCATCCGCACCCTATCCCCTGCACCACTCGCGCCAAGGCAAACTGCACTTGAGTACTGGAGAGCAGGCAACCCGTAATCCCCAGCAGCGACACCACCAACCCAAGCTTGAGCATTACAGGTCGGCCATATTTGTCGGACAGCGGCCCTACCACGATTTGAGAGAGGGAGAACCCGACTGCAAAGGTCGCCACAAAGAATGTGACCTCATTGACTTTCATCCCGAACGCATCCGCCAACGCCGGATAAGACGGAAGTAATACATCGAGCGGGAACACGCCGAGTACAACCATGACCGACAGCAAGAACAGTGCAGAGGCCTTCGCAGGCGATTTGAGCTTAATGTTCACCGTATTCTCCCTTTGGCTGTCATTCGATAAGCCCTGCCTCGGCAAAGCGCTTCACGTTCATGGGGTCTTTGAAAAAACCACTGCGTTTCATCGCCGTTATCGTTGCGGTGCACCCGGCTCGGGCCCTGGCACGATGAGGCGCATGGCCTTGTTGCCTTTCATGGATAAGCCACGCACTGGCGGCATCAACGCCCACACACTTCAAGTTCTCGAACAACCAGGTTTCATGCAGCCTGAAAAACTCGTAAATGGCTTGAACGATAAAACCCGACATGAAGGTTTTCTGAGCGTCGGAAGCGCCCTGCCAGACAATTGTAAAAAGGTGCGAAAAATAAAGTGAGTGCTTGAGTTCGTCCTCAAGGTGGTCACGCAGCATCCGGTAGACGGGGGCATAAACGGTTGCCTTGGAGATCTTCAGAAATTCCTTGGTAATCACCGTTTCAGAAACAAATCCAACAACGAACCAGGCCAACTCGGTATGGGCAGGCTCAACCGTGTTCACCAGCGCCCGGATATTCCGGACGCGCTCTGAGGCAACTTCCCGATTGGCAATTCCATAAATAGCGCTGACTTGATTGGCGACCTCCGCCGACATCACCGCATGGTAGGCCTCGTCGGCATATAACTTGAGGCCTGTGAGTTTCAACGCCGGAGACAAACCCAAGCCAATCCGATCATGCGCAATGGTTGTGATCGCGCGATTGACAATGCGCGTCTCCAGTTCAGTCGTGTAGTCGAGGAACATCACCAGATACCTGGCCAATATCGCCTGCCTCACGGCGTCGCCATGGCAATGAACCGCCTCGTCGGCGAGCCAGGGAGTTGCCGCCGGCACAAACCAGTCCTTGTGCTGTTCGCCCTCCTGCGTCCAGCCGGACAGGTCATAGGCGTTAGGCCGCGTCCGCACGGTGGCGGCGTCGTTCCAGTCTGAAAAGACTTGCAGCGCATCGGTGTCGATCGAACTCATTTCCTCAATCATTTTCCCGCGCTCCCTCGCTGGCATGCAGCGCTTCCAAAGCCGCCGGCATGTCCCGGCCGGTGCTGACACCGGTCCCGACAAACAACAAGGGCGCTGACGAGTGGAGATCGCCCAACAATGGCTCCAGACACGATTCATCAATAGCGGCAGAGACCCAAGTCCCAAGGCCCAGCGCAGTTGAAACAAGCTGCACGGTCTGGGAGATATGGCCGGCGTCCAGCAACGCGACGCGGTAGGCTCTCGAGTGCGGATACTTCCACCAAAGCCGGTCAAACTGGCACGTCAGGAAAATACCGAACGGAATATCTTGCGCAAAGAATTGCCCGTTGAGTGCCTGACCCAAACTGAAATCGAGATCGTTACTTATGGCTTCCAACTGGTGCTCGACAGGGTTGTAGTAATAAAACCCGGGCGGGATCTGCGCGACATTCTTGATATAAACATATCCTTCAATCGCATTAAGTCCGCCGCCTGAAGGGCTAGTTCTGCGATGCCGTAGTTCATCGGGACACAGCAGACTAGTTTCAAGAGCGCGAAAAGGAAGATACGCCAGTGAATAATAAAGTATTGATGCTACCTGTTGCTTCGTGACCGCCACAGGAAGGAACTCCCTGACGCTGCGTCGTTTTAACAACGTGCTATGCAAGTCATGATGCTGAGTAATTTCCGGTCGTGTTAAAGCAATACATCGCCTTTCATCCTTATCCTGAACCTCATGCCTTAACTTCGGCACCGGAACAGTGAAGGCTTCTTCACACGCCGATTGATAGGCCATTGCCCATTCATGGACGCTTTCGGGTCGCGCCGCATAGTCGATCTTGCTGGTGCCAACGTGAAAGATGCGGGATAGATCATCCCAGCCCCATTCCATCGCGGGAAATTCAGTCTCTGACAGTACGTCAGCCGCCAGCAATTCCTGGTCGATTGCGTCTTGTGAATCCGGCTCTTCGTCTGGATTCTGACTCAGATGCAGCAACCGACAAAGATACTGCGGAGCGATGCAATATTGCTTGTGTGCTTGATAGTCCCATAGCACCAACTGCTTATTCTTGATCAGAAAAAAAATATTATCACTGATATAGGAAGGCACTACTCTCGTCCTTGAGACTGGCAAAAATAAAAAGCCCGGAAGAACTTCTTCCGGGCCTGAACATCACTTGACGGTGGTTTTAACCGGACCTGCCGCTTGAGTCCAGTTAGCCAAGGTTTTCGATTCGAGATTAATAACGGTCATGACACTCTCCTTATCTTCAATGAAGCCGAACCATTCGGCGAAGTGAGATTTAAACAAACAAAAACAGCTGTCAAGAATTAAAATCAAAAAAACTTTTTGCACTTAACTTGGTGCGTAACTGTTATACAACCGCACCGAGATAGTGCTACGAAAGTCTCCGAATCCGGCCAGTTCGATCATTGTCTGACAATTTAAGTGCGCCATTGCAGCGCACACTTTCAAAACATATGAATCGCCCTGAATTTCATAAACGCCGCTTTGCCTGAACTGACACCAACCAAATGACAGAATGGCGTGCGGCTGGATTGCGTCTTTATCAATCGGTCGCCTAGGTAACTGTCATGACAACGCCCGATGCACGGACAGGGGCCACAGACTACTGCCTGCCGAATGCTCGACCATTTCCAGAGACACGTATCCGCCACAAGCGGTCAGCGCATGACAATGGTATCGTCCACTCCTTTTCAATGTTTCTGACAGATTATGAATAGAGCCAAATCCTCAATCCGGACCATTGCTCCCGCACCAGGCATCCCTGAATCCGATGTGAGGCCAGGACGCCATCGCTATGCTTTTGTGAGTCTTCGACCTTGCTCTCGTTGAAGGATGTCTACATGCCCAACGCATCGCAGAACGCGCGACTCACTGAGTTGCTGACGGTGAGCGAAGCCAGTATTGACAGGGCTGAATCCAACGCCGACCTCCTGAACGTGATCCATGAGTTTGCCTTGTACAACGGCCCGCTCGAATTCGATCGCACACGTGCATGGTGGTTTTTCGGCACCGGCCTGTTATTGCTTGCGAGCGCTTTGGCCCTTTATTGGATTGGAAACATCCATAGCGTCGCTCTGTTCTTTTACCGGTTGGAAATTGATCCCGACTCGTTCGGCATGGGTACTGGTTTTTTTGGCATCGTGATTGCCGTTTGGAGTCTGGCATGGATGAAATCCAAATCTGATCGGTTGCCGTCGCTCAGTAAAAGAATTGCTCGACTGTCATCCTACTTCCACAACGGACTGACTTTCCTGAGAGAAGACTCGGCCGCAACCCTCAAAGAGCTGGACACGGAATTTGGTGATTACCGTCGCGGCGACTACAGCCGCAAGTTGGTCGAGTCGATACAGGGTGAATTTACCGGCACGTTGCGCAACCTCCCTTTCACGTACCGCCAGCTGCACTATGTCAACCGACGCGAGGTGCATACCACGGTTACCGACGAAAAGGGCAATACCAAAACCGAGACTCGAGTGGTTTATGACCACTACGATCGCTACAGTTTGGTCATCGACTTTCCATGGGTCACCGGAATATCGGTCAGATCTGATCACCAGTCCCAGAACGACTATTCGCATCCCATGGACACGGCTTCTCCGGATTTCAATAAAGCGTTCCGTTTGACCGGTCGCAGCGAGATGCTCTGCGCGAAATTCATCAAGCCTTCGACGGTGCTCCACTTGCTGAAGCTGTTCGACATCCTCCATCGTCCAAACCTGGAGTTCTCCGACAGTGGAGAGCTCTGCCTCAGTTTTGAGAGCAACGACCTGTTCGCGTTCGGTGCCCAGTATTCGCTGGCTTCGCCCAACAATTTTTACGAAGAAATTTCTGCCGGTATCGAACTGCCACGTCTGATGTCTGCGCTCCAATGGAGCCATGCACTCAGTGAGCTGCACGATGACAACTTTACCTTTACCGCCACTCCCCCAAAACAACGCCAAGAGAAGTAAGCCATGGACATTGCACTCATCCTCTCCGCTGTTATCGCTGTCGTCATAATCGTAGCGGGCTTCAGCATTTATAACGGCATTATCGGGGGACACAACCGAGTACAACGTGCATGGTCGGACGTCCTCGTTTACGAACGCCAGAAGACCAAAGTTCTAGACCAACTGCAAAAGGTGCTCGCAGATTTCATGGTCTACGAGGCCAGCCTCCTGGAGAAGATCACCGGCCTGCGCAGCGCGGTCAACGCCCTGCCTGCGGGCGCCAATGGCAATGCCCTAACGACCGTTGAAACCGCCACCCGGGAGCTGATGGGTGGCTTACGCATCGCTTTCGAGGCCTACCCTGACCTGAAAGCATCAGAAGCGGCGAACAACATGATGCGTGAAATTTCCGAACAACAAGAGAACGTCGGCGCAGCCATCACCATCTACAACCGCAACGTCGAACTGTTCAACAACGCCATCGAGATGTTCCCCGGCTCGGTCATCAATGGCCTGTTCAACAAGAAAACTCGCGTCACGCCATTCACCGATACCGAAGCTTCGCAGAGTTTCTCTTACACCCCGAATATATAATCCGCGTGATGCATCGAACCCATCACCCGCAAGGGTGATGGTCGATCACCTCCCTCCTTGAACAGATCCGCCGCTGATTTTTCCAGGCGCAATGCCGAAAGCAGCAACAAACCACATGAAAACGACGCAGAAAAGCAATCGCCCCGCTCCCACAGATTTCAACGCCAAACAAAACATCTGCAATCAGCACAAAACCCTGTGGGAGCGAGCCTGCTCGCGAAGACGCCCGAACGGACACCCGATCAATCACCAGGTGATCCCGACACCTACATCACCCAGGCATCTGCAAATTATCCAACGCCCGATTCACCGCCAGTTCACCA
>NZ_QAIU01000375.1:0-3037 GCF_003061205.1 Pseudomonas sp. HMWF006 | reverse complement strand
CGGCGGATTCTGGCGTAGCTGTAGGCAAAGGCGCAAGGATGTGTAGCCTGCGAGAGTGTTTGGAGATGTCTTTTTAAACGTTAGCGTTTATCGAGACCTCATTCCGTCACGTACCCACAACAGATCCGTCCCCTTATTCCAACAGACGTAAGAAAATGGCCGAGATTGCTAGCCTGGTGTTCACTCGAACAGTCCTAAATATTCCGCCCAACCATACAAAGCCAGAATTCCCAGCAGAGAAAATGCATTCAATCGATATGGAATTTCGACCCACCGCCGCAAATCCAGCGGAAGGCTCCGGACATCCTCGAGGGAGCTCGGATTATCCAGCAACAGGCGCGAAGGACCAAAGCAGTGATCAGATTGAGCCTGTACCTGCGCGCCCAAAAACCGGAGCGTCCCTTCTGCGGGCAGTTGTGGAGCAGATAGCAATTTTCAAGGTGCAATTCAATTTCGGAAAGCTTGAAATACCCGACATAGATCATCACCAGAACGTTGGAGATGATCAGCACCAGTAACGTAATGCCAGTGGCGGCGAACAGAAGTTTGATTTCAGTCATGGGGAGTCTTCGTAAACGACCTCACCGAAGGACTGATTTTCTTTTTGCCCCATTACAAAAAACCTCTGTATTTCCCATACAGCCAAAGCAGTGAAGTCCCGCCGCACACGAAATAGCCGACATGAAATGGACTCGTCGCCCAGAACCTGAGTCCTCTGGGAAGGCGTTGAACGGCGTCGATCAGCAGGGGTTCCTGCCGTTGGATACTCTTGGATGTAATCAACCGGCTGACAGCGGTCATCCGCTGAGTTCTCGAGTAAAAACTTCCCCCTGATGAACCACAGTCCATGGATAAGTACAGCCACTCATCAAAGTGTTTTTCCAGAGCATCGAGTTTTGTATAAACCGCGTAGAAAATCATTGCGCAGTTGATCACGCCTAATAGGATCAGCGCCCCACATGCCCAGGCAAATACTATTTCGGTGACTTCCATTATTCGGAATACTCATGAATTTCTTGACCCAAAAACTCACCTAGCTCCGACATCTGAGTTCCTGTCTCCACGGACGCTGCCGCACCAACCATAAGCACACATACGAGTTTCCCCATTCCTTTCAATTTCGCGCATACCGCCAGACCTGCTTTCCCTCCGAGATATCCACCAGCGAGAGCTCCAGCCGTACCGCCGACCATCTTCCCTCCTTCTACAAACCTCACTTGCCTGCATTCCGCATCGCGGCCGGACGCGCAGACCTCGTGGATTTTTGAGCTGGATGCGCCCAGTTGCAGACCTATGCCGAGATAACCACCTCCCTTCATGAACTTCGCTGCTCTGGCAACACCCGCAATGTTAGTTGCATATCCGGGCAGTTGTGCCGGTGCGCCTGCTTTGCCCCATCGGTGAACAATTCGGCGGCTGGACAATCCCAGTGCACGTTTGAGTTTTGGATGATCTGGCAAACCCGTGCCTTTGCGTACCAGCGGCCCAAGACTGGCATCCAGTTTCGCCATCAGACGTTTGCGTTTGGCAAAGAACTCTGGGGAATGTAGATGACGATGTTGGGTGTATTGCTGCTGATGCAGTTGCTCCAACTCTTTGAGAGTATTTTTCAATCCTTCCAGATGCTGCCCGATCATGAATGACGCAACGCCCAATGTGCCTGCCGACACCTCCAGAAACGGCTCAATGACCTCATGATGCTCAACCATGAACGAAGCTTCTTCATCCGAAAGGTCTTTCAATGCCTCGTTCACCTTCTCCGCAGCGGCCATCATCTGCGCTTCTTCGCGCCGGCACATATAGTTGCGAGAGTCACTGAACAAGACCATTTGCCCAGGTTTGACCTGCTCACCGAGATGTCGATTGAGTGAGCGGAATTCGCGACGCAGTGAGTCGCCGGGCCTGATTTCGTACAACTCCCGTTCAAGCGCTTCGAGCGTCATGGGTTTCTGAACGATGTGGAAACCCGATTCGGCGGGTTGCGGCAAGGTATAGGGGTGCTCCTCCACCAAGTGTTGTGCAGGAGGTGGCTCGGGTTTGGGGTTGAAGGCATTCCAGGAGGCGCCGCCGTTGTCTGTAGCCATGCGTGGCTTCACCAGTGCCCAATCACCGTTACGCACAGCATCGATGAGTTTTCGCTCATTCGCGCCTTGCATGTAGTTGTTACGATGCAGGCCCATGGCGTTTAACAAGTCGTCGAATCCGGGCAACTCGTCCGGGCGATTCAATGCCTGTCGGAAATGTTCCATGGCTTCGTAGGCATCGAGGATCTGCTCTCGCTGGCCATGTAACTCGCTTAGCGGGATAAGTCTGGTCACATCCGTGCCCCGTTCTGAAAACACAGGACTTTGGCGAACGGACTCAGGTTTGGATGCAGGAGGGATCGGTGTTCGTTGTAGGGAAAATCCGGCTTTCTGACTTGCAGACGCCGCGCTCAAAACATCAATGTTTTATGGCCGGACTGGGTGGAGCAGAAAATAGATCCGTCCGTAATGTTTGCTCCCACAGGTTTCAGCGTCGTACACACCATCTGCAATCAGCATAAAACCCTGTGGGAGCGAGCTTGCTCGCGAAGGCGCCAGAATGACCACCCGATCAATCACCAGGTGATCCCGCCCCTCGCGTCACCCCGGCATCTGCAAATTATCCAACGCCCGATTCACCGCCAACTCCCCGAGCATGATCAACTGCGCAATCCCCAACAACGTCCGCCGCTGTGCCACGGGCAACAGGCTCGCAGCGTCATGAGCAATGGCCTTCGCCGAAGCCAGTGTTTCACTGGCATCAATCAGCAGTTCTTCGTTTTTGTTGTCCGCAGTCACGGCATACATCCCGCGGGTTTTACGTGGGAGCGGCGTGGAACCGGGCGGACAGAGGTAATGGTCGAGAGCGCGGTCGGCGGCTTCGTGGAGCTTTTTGGAATCGAGGGATTCGTAGGGGGAAACCGAGTCGGTTTCGGGTGGGTTGGGTGTTGGTTTGATCATGGTGAAGCTCCTTGATTGTTGGAGCCGCCACATATCGCTGCGAAACGAAGAGA
>NZ_QAIU01000374.1:6778-8847 GCF_003061205.1 Pseudomonas sp. HMWF006 | reverse complement strand
TTGCAGGCTGGAGGATTCACCGCAGGCGGTGAGCCCTCCGGCGAGGGCGATGACGAAAGCGAGTCGGGTTTTGCGCATTACTGATCTTCCCTATGAATGCATTCCTAATCATAGAGGAGCTGACGCGCCCGATGGTTCAACCGCTTAGCCACGGGCCTCTTTGAACAGCACGGCGATGCCCGGGTGATAGTTGCCGGCTTCGCTGCGCAGTTTTCGGTAGGCGTAAGGGAAGTACCAGGCCACTGCGCAGGTGTGTTCCTTTTGCAGATCGTCGACCATATCCTGCAATTCTTCAGGGCTGGCGCTGTGCTGGGCCTTTTGCGGGGCGACGAACAGGCAGCCAAGCCGCAGATCACTGGCGTAGCTGATGCGTTTGGCGTCGCTGGTGATGTCCTGCAGGGCCTGGGTCAGGTTGAGGTTGTTGACTCGGGGCCAGCGCTGCGTGGCCTGAATGAAGGCGCGGTCGTCAGTCCCGGCGATAAACAGATCGGCGCGGGCGTTGCGCTCGCCATCCTCGTTCTGTTTGCGGGTGGGCGTCTGGCTGAGGGTCACCAGTTCGGCCATCCAGGCTGCCGCCGAGAGCAATCCGAGATTGGCGTTCTCGTCATGCCAGTAAGGCGTGTCGCTGTCGCCGCGCACGGCGTTGTAACGGTCGATACAGTCAAACCAGCGTTCAAGCACCGGGCGCAGGAATTCCAGGCGCGGGTTGCTGATGATCATGCCTTGCATCGTCATCATCCTTATTGTTGTGATGGGCTTTTCCGGGAAAAGCATGGCTCTTTGATATCACTTGTATCAGTGTGGCACAAGATTGGCGTCAGATAATTGATCGACGGCAGTTATTCGACCGATGTCCCCCTCTTTAATTGACGCTCCACCCCCAACCCTCTAACCTTCGCGGCTTGTTTCAGGTGCTCTGTGACACCCCGTCGACAGAGTGAAACAGGGAAGCCGGTGAGGGTTGTCTTCGCGCGAAGAGCCACCACAATCCCGGCGCTGCCCCCGCAACGGTAAATGAGTAAAAGCTGCGCCTTGAGCCACTGCCTCGACAGAAGCGGGAAGGCGCGCAGCCAGGCGCATCGCCGCTCATGAGCCCGGAGACCGGCCTGATCCATCCAGCGGCATCACGGTGGGCGATGCCAGGCTTTTTGCCGTCTATTCTTGTGCCTGCCCGCCGTTATTCAGCCTCAACGGAGAGCTCCCCATGACTGATTCCCCCGAGCGTGATGAACGCCATCTGGCGCGCATGCAGCGCAAAAAAGCCGTGATCGACGAGCGCATCGCCAACTCGCCCGATGAGTGCGGTCTGGTGCTGGTGCTGACCGGCAACGGCAAAGGCAAAAGCAGTTCGGCGTTCGGCATGCTTGCCCGCGCGATGGGCCACGGCATGCAGTGCGGCGTGGTGCAGTTCATCAAGGGCCGTAACAGCACCGGCGAAGAGCTGTTTTTCCGCCGCTTCCCGGAGCAAGTGCGCTTTCATGTGATGGGCGAGGGCTTCACCTGGGAAACCCAGGATCGTCAGCGCGATATCGCCGCCGCCGAAGCGGCGTGGGAAGTGTCCCGCGAGCTGTTGCGCGATCCGTCGATCGGCCTGGTGGTGCTGGATGAATTGAACATCGCCCTCAAGCACGGCTACCTCGACCTCGATCGGGTACTCAGCGACTTGCAGGCGCGTCCGCCGATGCAGCACGTGGTCGTCACCGGTCGCGCAGCCAAGCCGGAAATGATCGAGATGGGTGACACCGTCACCGAAATGGGCATGCTCAAACATGCCTTCCAGGCCGGCATCAAAGCGCAGAAAGGCGTCGAACTTTGAATCAGCCACGTCACTGCCCGGCGGTGTTGATCGCCGCGCCGGCCTCCGGTCAGGGCAAGACTACCGTCACCGCTGCGCTGGCGCGCTTGCATCGCAATCAGGGGCGCAAGGTCCGCGTCTTCAAGTGCGGCCCGGATTTTCTCGATCCGATGATTCTCGAGCGCGCCAGCGGTGCGCCGGTGTATCAACTGGACATGTGGATGGTCGGCGAGCAGGACAGTCGGCGTTTGCTGTGGGAAGCGGCCGCCGAGGC
>NZ_QAIU01000374.1:3037-6768 GCF_003061205.1 Pseudomonas sp. HMWF006 | reverse complement strand
GGCCTGTTCGACGGCACGCCATCAAGCGCCGATCTGGCGCGGCATTTTGGCGTGCCGGTACTTGGCGTGATCGACGGCACCGCGATGGCGCAGACTTTCGGTGCGTTGGCGCTGGGCTTGGCGAAGTATCAACCGGATCTACCGTTCGCCGGCGTGCTGGCCAACCGCGTCGGCACCTTGCGTCACGCGCAATTGCTCGAAGGCAGCCTCACGGAAGGCCTGCGCTGGTACGGCGCGCTTTCCCGCGAAACCGGAATCGAGTTGCCGAGCCGGCACCTCGGTCTGGTGCAGGCCAGTGAGCTCAATGACCTGGATCTGCGTCTCGACGCGGCCGCCGAAGCATTGGCCAGCAGTTGCGAGGTAGCGCTGCCACCGGCCGTGGAATTTGCCGCGCCTGAAGTGATCACTGCCGAACCATTGCTCGAAGGCGTGCGCATTGCCGTCGCCCGCGATGAAGCCTTTGCCTTTATCTACGGCGCCAGCCTCGACCTGTTGCGGGCGATGGGCGCCGAGTTGAGTTTCTTCTCGCCGATCCGCGACACGCAATTGCCCGAGGCCGACAGCCTGTATCTGCCCGGCGGTTACCCGGAACTGCACCACGCGGCGTTGTCGCAAAACACCGCAATGCTCGACGCGATCCGCGCGCACCATGCGGCCGGCAAGCCGTTGCTCGCCGAATGTGGCGGCATGCTCTATCTGCTTGATTCGTTGACCGATGTCGAAGGCCGCCGTGCCGAACTGCTCGGGCTGCTGCGCGGTGATGCGGTGATGCAAAAACGTCTGGCGGCACTGGCGCTGCAAGCGGTGGACCTGCCGGAAGGTTCGTTGCGCGGCCACACCTATCATCATTCGCTGACCACCACTGAGCTGACACCGATTGCCCGTGGCTTGAGCCCGAATGGCGGACGCGGGGCCGAGGCGGTTTATCGCGAGGGGCGGATGACGGCTTCGTATGTGCACTTTTATTTTCCGTCGAATCCTGCTGCGATTGCCGCATTGTTTGCGCCAGATCGTGACGCCGCCTTCGCGAGCAAGCTCGCTCCCACAGGGGATCGCGTTTCTTGAGCAAGCACCCCGTCCAATGTGGGAGCGAGCTTGCTCGCGAAGAGGCCATGACCGACAACGCATTTACCGAGGCCGAGCGCCAAGCCGTCTATCGAGCCATCGCCGAACGCCGCGACATGCGTCACTTCACCGGTGGCACGGTCGAACCGGAGCTGTTGCGCCGTCTGCTCGAAGCCGCGCATCAGGCGCCCAGCGTCGGTCTGATGCAGCCGTGGCGCTTCATCCGCATCAGTGATCGCACCTTGCGCGGGCAGATCCAGAACCTCGTGGAAGAAGAACGCATCCGCACTGCCGAAGCCCTTGGCGAGCGCAGCGATGAGTTCATGAAGCTCAAGGTCGAAGGCATCAACGACTGCGCCGAGGTGTTGGTCGCGGCGCTGATGGACGATCGCGAAAAACATATTTTCGGTCGCCGCACGTTGCCGGAAATGGACATGGCCTCGTTGTCCTGTGCGATCCAGAACCTGTGGCTGGCCGCTCGCGCCGAAGGCCTGGGCATGGGCTGGGTGTCGCTGTTCGAACCGCAGGCGCTGGCCGATCTGCTGCAACTGCCGGCCGGGGCCAAGCCGCTGGCGGTGTTGTGTCTGGGGCCGGTCAAGGCATTCTATCCGGCACCGATGCTGGTCCTCGAAGGGTGGGCGCAGGCGCGTCCGCTGAATGAGTTGCTGTTTGAAAATTTTTGGGGAGTGAGTCAATGAGTGTGGCGTTGTTGAGTGTCGCCGCCGTGGCGCTGGATGCGCTGCTGGGTGAACCGAAACGCTGGCATCCGCTGGTGGCGTTCGGCAATTTCGCCGGGCGCATCGAGCAACGTTTCAATGCGGGCGGGCGCGGCTGGCGCAGCCATGGGGTCACCGCGTGGGTGATCGCCGTGCTGCCGCTGACGCTGCTCGCCACCGCGTTTTCCTGGGCGCCGTACGTGGGCTGGATCGTCGAGATTCTCGCGCTGTATTGCGCCCTCGGCATGCGCAGTCTTGGCGAACACGTCGAGCCCGTAGCCAAAGCCCTGCGCAGCGATGATCTGGAAGAGGCGCGCCAGCGCGTCGGCTATCTGGTCAGCCGCCAGACCTGTGAACTGGACAGCACCGCCGTCGCTCGCGCCGCCACCGAATCGGTGCTGGAAAACGGCAGCGACGCGGTGTTCGCCGCGCTGTTCTGGTTTATCGTCGCCGGTGCGCCGGGCGTGGTGCTCTATCGTTTGAGCAATACGCTCGACGCGATGTGGGGCTATCGCAACGAACGCTTCGAGCGCTTCGGTTGGGCGGCGGCGAAAATCGACGACGTCCTCAACTACATTCCTGCGCGTCTGGTGGCGTTGACCTACGCGTTGCTCGGCAATACCCGACTGGCCTGGAAGTGCTGGCGCAGCCAGGCGCCCAAGTGGGACAGCCCCAACGCTGGCCCGGTCATGGCGGCCGGCGCTGGTGCGCTGGGCGTGGAGCTGGGCGGCCCGGCGATCTACCACGGCGAACTGCACGAGCGTCCACAACTCGGTGAGGGTGTGCCGGCCGATGCCGATTCCATTGATCGCGGCTGGCAATTGGTCCAGCGCGGGGTATGGTTATGGCTGCTGATTCTCTGCGTGGGGGCTGAATTCTATGCTTGAGCACGGTGGCCGGCTGCGCAAGGCTGCACTCGATTACGGTATCGCCGAGGCCGACTGGCTCGATCTGTCCAGCGGTCTGGCGCCGTGGCCGTTTCCGGTCCCGGCGATTCCGCTGCGCGCCTGGGCGCGCCTGCCGGAAACCGATGACGGTCTGGAGCAGGCCGCGTGCGACTACTATGGCGCACCGCAGGTATTGCCGGTGGCCGGTTCGCAGATGGCCATCCAGTTGTTGCCGCGTTTGCGCCGTGCCGGCAAGGTCGGTGTGTTGTCGCCGTGTTATGCCGAACACGCCGAAGCGTGGCGGCGCAGCGGCTATATCGTGCGCGAAGTGCTGGAACAGGAAGTCGAGTTTTTTCTCGACAGCCTCGATGTGCTGGTGGTGGTCAATCCGAACAATCCGACCGGCCTGAGCCTGCCCCCGGCGCGTCTGCTCGACTGGCACGCGCGGCTCGCCCAGCGTGGCGGCTGGCTGGTGGTCGATGAGGCGTTCATGGACAACACGCCGCAGCTGAGTCTGGCCGCGCACACTCATCTGGTCGGTCTGATTGTCTTGCGTTCGTTCGGCAAGTTTTTTGGTCTGGCCGGCGTTCGCCTCGGCTTTGTCCTGGCCGAACGCAGGCTGCTCCGATTGCTCGCCGAACAGGTCGGGCCGTGGGCCGTCAGTGGACCGACGCGGGTGCTCGGGCAGGCCTGTCTGCAAGACACTGAAGGTCATACACGTCAACGCATTCGCAGCGACGAAGCCAGCGAGCGCCTGGTCTCGTTGCTTGAGCGTTATGGTTTCAAGCCGCAGGGTGGTTGCGCACTGTTCCAGTGGCTGAGCACCGAGCATGCGGCGACGTTGCATGAATTCATGGCCCGCCGCGGCATTCTCCTGCGTCTCTTCACCCACAACAGCAGTCTGCGTCTCGGCCTGCCCGCCGACGCGGCTGAAGAGGCGCGGCTCGAAAAAGCGCTACAAGCCTTTACCAAGGAATCGAAATGACCACCCTGATGGTGCAGGGCACCACTTCCGACGCCGGCAAAAGCACGCTGGTGACAGCGCTGTGCCGCTGGGCGACCC
>NZ_QAIU01000374.1:0-3020 GCF_003061205.1 Pseudomonas sp. HMWF006 | reverse complement strand
AGATCGGCCGTGCGCAAGCGGTGCAGGCGCAGGCGGCGTTTCTTGAGCCGCACACCGACATGAACCCGGTGCTGCTCAAACCCAACAGCGATACCGGCGCGCAAGTGATCATCCACGGCCGCGCCGTCACCAGCATGAACGCCGTGGCGTATCACGACTACAAAGCCATCGCCATGCAGGCGGTGCTCGCTTCGCACCAACGCCTCACTGCAGCGTATCCGCTGGTGATGGTCGAAGGTGCAGGCTCGCCGGCGGAGATCAATCTGCGTGCCGGTGACATCGCCAACATGGGTTTTGCCGAAGCGGTGGATTGCCCGGTGTTGCTGATTGCCGACATCAATCGCGGTGGGGTGTTTGCGCATCTGGTCGGCACGCTGGAGCTGCTGTCGCCGAGCGAGCAGGCGCGAGTCAAAGGCTTCATCATCAACCGTTTTCGCGGCGATATCGCCTTGCTGCAACCAGGCCTCGACTGGCTGGAACAACGCACCGGCAAACCGGTGGTTGGCGTCTTGCCCTATGTGATGGATCTGCATCTGGAGGCCGAGGACGGCATCGATCAGCGCCAGACCGACAAGGCCGAGCAAGTGCTGAAAGTGGTGGTGCCGGTGCTGCCGCGCATCAGCAACCACACCGATTTCGATCCGCTGCGTTTGCACCCGCAAGTGGACCTGCAATTCATCGGCCCGGGGCAGGCGATTCCTGCCGCCGATCTGATCATCCTGCCGGGGTCGAAAAGTGTGCGCAGCGATCTCGCGTATCTGCGCGCCAATGGCTGGGAAGCAGCCATCAACCGGCATTTGCGCTACGGCGGCAAAGTGCTGGGGATTTGCGGCGGTCTGCAAATGCTGGGCGAGCAGGTGCACGATCCGCTGGGGCTGGAAGGGGCCGCAGGTTCCAGTGCCGGGTTGGGCTTGCTGGCGTTCGACACGACGCTGGAAGCCGAAAAACAATTACGCAACGTGCGTGGGCGGCTGGCGCTGGAAGACGCCGAGGTCAGCGGCTATGAAATCCATGCAGGCGTGACGGTGGGGCCGGCGCTGGAAAACGCGGCGGTGCATCTGGATGACGGTCGTTGCGACGGTGCGCAGAGTCTGGACGGGCAGGTGTTCGGCACCTATTTGCACGGTCTGTTCGAATCGCCCCAAGCCTGTGCGGCGCTGTTGCGTTGGGCCGGTTTGAGCGATGTGCAAGAGGTGGATTACCACGGACTGCGCGAGCGCGATATCGAACGGCTGGCGGATCTGGTGGAAAAACATCTGGATACCGGGCTATTGCGTCAGCTCTGTGGGATTTGAGTGGCCTGTCCAGGCCCCATCGCTGGCAAGCCAGCTCCCACAGGGTTTGATGTCGGGTACATATTTTGTGAACACCACTGAAACCTGTCAGAGCGGGCTTGCCCGCGATGAGGCCGGTGATCTCACTAAACCTTTTCTGGATAAAAAAATGCTCCAACTGATCCTCGGCGGCGCCCGCTCCGGCAAAAGTCGCCTGGCGGAAAAACTCGCCAGCGACAGCCAGTTGCAGGTCACTTATATCGCCACCAGCCAACCGCTGGACGGCGAAATGAGCGACCGCGTCGCCCATCACCGCGCCCGCCGTCCTGTGGAATGGGCCCTGATCGAGGAGCCGCTCGAACTGGCCCGCGTGCTGCGCGAGTCTGCCAGTGCCGAGCGCTGCCTGTTGGTCGATTGCCTGACTCTGTGGCTGACCAATCTGCTGATGCTCGATGACGAAGAGCGTCTGGCCGCTGAGCGTGACGCACTGCTGGACGGCCTGGCGTCATTGCCGGGGGAAATCATTTTTGTCAGCAACGAGACCGGAATGGGTGTCGTGCCGCTGGGCGAATTGACTCGCCGCTACGTCGATGAAGCCGGTTGGCTGCATCAAGCTTTGGCTGAGCGCTGTCAGCGTGTCGTCCTGACCGTCGCCGGCCTGCCCCTGACTCTGAAAGGACCTGCGTTATGACTCAAACCTGGTGGCTCAATCCGTGCAAACCGGTGAATGCCGAGGTTGTCGCCCATGCGGCGGCGCGGCAACAGCAATTGACCAAGCCGGCCGGCTCCCTCGGTCGCCTGGAAACCGTGGCGGTGCAACTGGCGGGCCTGCAAGGGCAGGTCAAGCCGACGCTTAAGCAGATCTGGATCGCGATTTTTGCCGGCGATCACGGCGTGGTCGCCGAAGGGGTGTCTGCGTTCCCTCAGGAAGTCACCGGGCAGATGCTGCTCAATTTCGTCAGTGGTGGCGCAGCGATCAGTGTGCTGGCGCGCCAACTCGGTGCGCAATTGGAAGTGGTGGACCTGGGCACCGTGACGCCGTCGTTGAACCTGCCGGGCGTGTTGCACCTGAATGTCGGTCCGGGCACGGCGAACTTCGTCAAGGGCGCGGCGATGACTCCAGCGCAGGGCGAACTCGCCTTGCAGGCCGGTCGCGACAGCGTGTTGCGGGCGAAAGCGGTGGGTGCGCAGCTGTTCATCGGCGGAGAAATGGGCATCGGCAACACCACCGCTGCCAGTGCGCTGGCCTGCGCCTTGCTCGATTGCCCGGTGGCCCACTTGACCGGTCCGGGCACCGGTTTGAATGCCGAAGGTGTCAGCCATAAGGCCCAAGTCATCGAGCGCGCGTTGGCCCTGCACGCTGCACAGCGTGGCGATGCGCTGCAAACCCTGTTCAACCTCGGCGGTTTCGAGATTGCGGCGCTGGTCGGTGCGTACCTGGCGGCAGCCCAGGAAGGCGTTGCGGTGTTGGTCGACGGCTTTATCTGCACCGTCGCCGCGCTGGTTGCCGTGCGTTTGAATCCCGCCTGCCGCGAATGGCTGCTGTTCGGTCATCGTGGTGCCGAACCGGGCCATCGCCATGTGCTGGAAACCCTCGGCGCCGAACCGCTGCTGGAACTCGGCTTGCGTCTGGGCGAGGGCAGCGGGGCAGCGCTGGCGGTGCCGTTGTTGCGTCTGGCGTGCGACCTGCACGGACAGATGGCGACCTTCGCCGAAGCGGCGGTGGCGGATCGTCCGGCATGACCT
>NZ_QAIU01000373.1:0-1269 GCF_003061205.1 Pseudomonas sp. HMWF006 | reverse complement strand
AAGGTTCGTTGGTTGATAGCCAGCGTCTGCGCTTCGACTTCAGCCACTTTGAAGCGATCAAACCAGAGCAAATCAAGGCGCTGGAAGACATCGTCAACGCCGAGATTCGCAAGAATTCCGCCGTTGAAACAGAAGAAACCGACATCGAAACCGCCAAGCAGAAAGGCGCGATGGCGCTGTTCGGCGAGAAATACGGCGACAACGTGCGCGTGCTGAGCATGGGCGGCGATTTCTCCGTCGAACTGTGCGGCGGTATCCACGCCAACCGTACCGGCGACATCGGCCTGCTGAAAATCATCAGCGAAGGCGGTGTGGCATCGGGCGTGCGTCGTATCGAGGCAGTCACCGGTGCTGCGGCACTGGCCTACTTGAACGCGGCAGAAGAACAACTCAAGGAAGCGGCCAACCTGGTCAAGGGCAGCCGCGACAACCTGATCGACAAGCTGTCGGCCGTGCTGGAGCGCAACCGCGCGCTGGAAAAGCAGCTCGAGCAGTTGCAAGCCAAGGCTGCCAGTGCCGCGGGCGACGATCTGTCGAACTCGGCAGTGGACGTCAAGGATGTGAAGGTTCTGGCCGCACGTCTGGATGGTCAGGACGGCAAGGCGCTGCTGGCGCTGGTCGATCAGCTGAAAAACAAACTCGGCCGCGCAGTGATCCTGCTCGGCAGTGTCCATGAGGAAAAGGTCGTACTGGTTGCAGGCGTAACCAAGGACCTGACTGGCCAACTCAAAGCCGGTGATTTGATGAAACAGGCTGCTGCGGCAGTGGGCGGGAAGGGCGGTGGTCGTCCGGACATGGCGCAGGGCGGCGGTGTCGACGCCGGCGCACTGGATGGCGCATTGGCGCTGACCGTTCCATTCGTCGAGCAGGGTTTATAAGGCAGTCCGTCCGGCCCGCAGTCTAGTGGCGGGCCTGGCGGCTGTTCGAGTGATTATTGGGCGCCCTTCATGGGCAGAGGCGGCTTTGAAATGGCTTTGATCGTACAGAAATTTGGAGGCACCTCGGTCGGCACTGTCGAGAGAATCGAGCAGGTCGCCGACAAGGTTAAGAAATTCCGCGATGCCGGCGATGACCTGGTGGTTGTGCTGTCTGCAATGAGCGGCGAAACCAACCGTCTGATCGATCTGGCCAAGCAAATCAGTGGCGACACTCAACCGGTTCCGCGTGAACTGGACGTGATCGTTTCCACCGGTGAGCAGGTGACGATTGCCCTGCTGGCGATGGCGCTGATCAAGCGCGGTGTGCCGGCGGTGTCGTACACCGGTAATC
>NZ_QAIU01000372.1:0-4708 GCF_003061205.1 Pseudomonas sp. HMWF006 | reverse complement strand
GCCGTAGAGCACGCGATTACGCGTCAGGCCCTTGGCCTTGGCGGTGACCACGTATTGTTTGTTGATCTCGTCGAGAAAGCTGTTTTTCGTTAGCAGGGTCATGGTCGCGAAGTTGCCGATCACCAGCGCCGTCACCGGCAGCGCCAGGTGCCAGAAGTAATCGAGGATCTTGCCGCCGAAGCTCAGTTCATCGAAGTTGTTTGAGGTCAGGCCCCTTAGCGGGAACCAGTCGAGATAACTGCCGCCGGCAAACACCACGATCAGCAGGATCGCAAAGAGAAACGCCGGGATCGCATAGCCGACGATGATTGCCGAACTGGTCCAGACATCGAAATGGCTACCGTGCCGCGTGGCCTTGGCGATCCCCAGCGGGATCGACACCAGGTACATGATCAGCGTGCTCCACAGCCCCAGCGAGATCGACACCGGCAGCTTTTCCTTGATCAGGTCGATGACCTTGGCGTCGCGGAAAAAGCTGTCGCCGAAATCCAGCTGCGCGTAGTTCTTGACCATGATCCACAGGCGTTCCGGGGCCGATTTGTCGAACCCGTACATGTGCTCGATTTCCTTGATCAGCGCCGGGTCCAGACCCTGTGCGCCGCGATAGGAGGAGCCGGCCACCGACACCTCGGCACCGCCGCCGGCAATGCGGCTGGTGGCGCCTTCGAAGCCTTCGAGCTTGGCGATCATCTGTTCCACCGGGCCACCGGGCGCGGCCTGGATGATCACGAAGTTGATCAGCAGGATGCCGAACAGGGTCGGGATGATCAGCAGCAGTCGCCGAAAAATATACGCCAGCATCTGATTACTCCGTGCCCACAGGGTCGGCTTGCAGTTTGGTTTCGACTTCTATGGCGGGTTTCGCGTCAGGCTTGACCCACCAGGTATTAATGCCGATGTCGTACTTGGGCGAGACTTTCGGGTGGCCGATGTGGTTCCAGTAGGCCACGCGCCAGGTCTTGATGTGCCAGTTGGGGACCACGTAGTAACCCCATTGCAATACCCGGTCCAGTGCACGGGCATGAGCCACCAGGCTGCTGCGTGAATCGGCGTTGATCAGGGTCTCCACCAATTGATCGACGATCGGGTCTTTCAGGCCCATGGTGTTGCGACTGCTCGGTTTGTCGGCGGCGGCGCTCATCCAGAATTCGCGCTGCTCGTTACCCGGCGAGTTGGACTGCGGGAAACTGCCAACCACCATGTCGAAGTCCCGCGAACGCACGCGGTTGATGTACTGCGAGACGTCCACGCGACGGATCACCAGGTCGATGCCGAGGTCCGCGAGGTTGCGTTTGAACGGCAGCAGCACCCGTTCGAATTCGGTCTGCGCGAGGAGGAACTCGATGACCACGGGTTTGCCGTTGGTGTCGACCATTTTGTCATCGACGATCTTCCAGCCAGCCTCTTGCAGCAATTGATAGGCCTCGCGCTGCTGAGCGCGGATCATGCCGCTGGCATCGGTCTTCGGGTTCTCGAAGGCCTCACTGAACACTTGCGCCGGCAGTTTGCTGCGGAACGGCTCGAGGATCGCCCGTTGCTCGGCGTCAGGCAGGCCAGTGGCAGCCATTTCCGAGTTCTCGAAATAGCTGCGGGTGCGGAAGTAGGCGCCGTTGAACAGTTGTTTGTTGGTCCATTCGAAGTCGAACAGCAGGCCGAGCGCCTGACGCACCCGCACATCCTGAAACACCGGGCGGCGCAGGTTGAAGACAAAGCCCTGCATGCCGGTCGGATTGCTGTTGGTGATCTGTTCCTTGATCAAGCGACCTTCGGTGACCGCCGGGATGTTGTAGGCGTTGGCCCAGTTTTTTGCGGTCATTTCCAGCCAGTAATCGAATTGCCCGGCCTTCAGCGCTTCGAGGGCAACGGTGTTGTCGCGGTAGTAATCGGTGGTCATCGTGTCGAAATTGTAGAAACCACGGTTGACCGGCAAGTCCTTGCCCCAGTAATCCTTGACCCGCTCATAGCGCACCGAGCGCCCGGCCTTCACTTCGGCGACCTTGTACGGGCCGCTGCCCAGCGGGATTTCCAGGTTGCCCTTGGTGAAATCGCGACTGGCCCACCAGTGTTTCGGCAGCACCGGCAACTGGCCGAGAATCAGCGGCAACTCGCGGTTGTTGGTGTGCTTGAACTTGAACAGCACTTTCAGCGGATCTTCGGCGATCACTTCGGAAACGTCGCTGTAGTAGCCGCGAAACAGCGGTGAACCTTCCTTGGTCAGCGTGTTGAAGCTGAACACTACGTCCTCGGCACGTACCGGGTGGCCGTCGTGGAAGCGCGCTTCGGGGCGCAGGTAGAAACGCACCCAGCTGTTGTCCGGAGCCTTTTCGATCTTGCTGGCGATCAGGCCGTATTCGGTGAACGGCTCATCGAGGCTGTGCTTGGTCAGGGTGTCGTAGATCTGCCCGACGTCGTCGGCCGGCACCCCTTTGCTGATGAACGGGTTGAGGCTGTCGAAGCCGCCGAAACCGGCCTGACGGAATGTCCCGCCTTTGGGTGCGTCGGGGTTCACGTAATCGAAATGCTTGAAATCGGCCGGGTATTTCGGCGGCTCGTTGTACAGGGTCACAGCGTGTTGCGGGGCGGCACAGGCCAGCCCGGCGAACAGCAGACCGCTGGCCTGCACGAGCAGGGCGCGGAACGGTTTCATTGATCTTTCTCCGAAGACTTCAGCCACCACGCGCTCAGGCCCAGGGTGTAGGGCGGCGTGGTGACAAAGGCCAACCGGTTGCGGTAGGCCAGACGGTGATAATTGAGGTACCAGTTGGGAATGCTGTAGTGCTGCCACAGCAGCACGCGGTCCAGCGCCTTGCCGGCGGCGACCTGTTCGTCGCGGGTGCGTGCGGCGAGCAATTGCTCGAGCAGGTGATCGACCACCGGATTGGCGATACCCGCGTAATTCTTGCTGCCCTTGACCCCGACCTGACTGGAATGGAAGTACTGCCATTGCTCCAGACCCGGGCTGAGCGTCTGGTTGAGCGTCATCAGGATCATGTCGAAATCGAACTGATCCAGACGTTGTTTGTACTGGGCGCGATCCACCGTGCGCAGGCGCGCATCAATGCCGATGCTGTTGAGGTTCTCGATGTACGGCTGCAGGATGCGCTCAAGGTTCGGGTTGACCAGCAGCAGTTCGAAGCTCAGTGGCTGGCCATTGGCGTTTTGCAAGCGCTGACCGTTGAGCTTCCAGCCGGCCTCGGCGAGCAGGGTCAGGGCCTTGCGCATGGTCTCCCGGGGGATGCCGCGGCCATCGGTCTGCGGCAGGCTGAACGGTGCGGTGAACAGCCGGGCCGGGAGTTGCTCCTTGTACGGCTTGAGCATCAGCCATTCATGGCCGACCGGCAGTCCCGTCGCGGAAAACTCGCTGTTGGGGTAGTAGCTGGTCGTGCGCTTGTAGGCGTCGCTGAACAGCGCTCGGTTGGTCCACTCGAAGTCGAACATCAGGCCCAGCGCTTCACGCACCTTGACGTCGGCAAACGTCGGACGCCGGGTGTTCATGAACAGGCCCTGGCTCGGGGTCGGGATCTGATGCGGGATCTGCGCCTTGATAACATCGCCACGGCGCACGGCCGGGAAGTTGTAGCCGTTGGCCCAGTTCTTCGCCTGGTGCTCGATATAGATGTCGAACTCGCCGGCCTTGAATGCTTCGAAGGCGACGTCGCTGTCGCGGTAGAACTCGACTTCCATGCGATCGAAGTTGTACTTGCCGCGATTGACCGGCAAATCCTTGCCCCAGTAGTCCTTGACCCGTTCGAAGATCAACTGCCGCCCCGGTGTGACGGACGTGATGCGGTATGGCCCGCTGCCCAGCGGCGGCTCGAAGGTGGTGGCCTTGAAGTCGCGGTCTTTCCAGTAATGCTGCGGCAGCACCGGCAGTTCGCCGAGACGCAGGATCAACAACGGATTACCGGAGCGCTTGAGCACGAAACGGATGCGCTGCTTGTTGAGGATGTCGACGCGCAACACTTCCTGCAACGCCGTTCGGTACAGCGGATGACCTTCCTTGAGCAGCAGACGGTAGGAGAACGCCACGTCGTAGGCGGTGATCGGCGTGCCATCGTGAAAACGTGCTTCCGGGCGCAGATTGAACACCACCCAGCTGCGATCTTCGCTGTACTCCACCGATTGCGCGATCAAGCCGTAACTGGATGCGGGTTCGTCACCGGACGGCGAATACTGGCCGGTGCCGACCATCAGCGGCTCGTTCAGCTCGTTGATGCCGTACTGCAGGAAATTCGGCGTGGTGACCGGGCTGGTGCCCTTGAACGTGTAGGGATTGACCGTATCGAAGGTGCCGAATGCCATCACCCGCAACGTACCGCCCTTGGGCGCTTGCGGGTTGACCCAGTCGAAGTGGGTAAATCTGGCCGGGTACTTGAGCGTGCCGAACTGCGCATAACCGTGACTTTCGGTAATCGTCGCGCTTGCGGTTGAGCTCAAGGCCAGGCTGATCAGGAGCAGGAGGAGGGGACGCTTCAAGTCAGATCCGATCCAGGCGGCTTGGGCTTAGTGGGCCGTACAGTAACAGCTTGTCTGGACAGGAAAAAGATGCGGGTTAATGCAGGGTTAATCGTTTGCGCGAAGAGCCCCTCACCCTGACCCTCTCCCGGAGGGAGAGGGGACTGATCGTGGTGTCTGGACGAATTGCACCGACGTGCGATACCGAGTCGAACTCAAGTTCTCAAAAGCCCCTCACCCTGACCCTCTCCCG
>NZ_QAIU01000371.1:3800-7617 GCF_003061205.1 Pseudomonas sp. HMWF006 | reverse complement strand
CTTTGCAACCGGCAGCGGCGGGCAGGTTGAACAGAGCCAGCGGGTTTTCCAGTTTCGTGCGAGCGGCAGCGACTTTGGCCTTGTCGGCGTCGCTGGTGGCGGCGTGTTCGAAACCGACCAGATTCATCGCCGGGCTTTCCAGTTCCAGCTCCAGAGTCTGGCCGTCGAGTGCGGCATTCAGACGGCCGACGCCATGTTCATGCGCACCGAGGCTGCCGTGTTCATGATCGTGGTCATGCTCATCAGCCGCGTGGGCGATGGCCAGCGGCAACAGGGCAAACGGCAAAGCGAGCAGCAGACGACGCATGGCGGTCTCCAGGAAGTAAAGTGAAGAGTTTGTTATGTAATCTTATAACGAAAGTCCGCAGAGTTTGCCCGTGCGCTTGGCGTTGCACAAGTCCCGTGGGAGCATGCAGCTCAGAAATGTGCGGGAGCGAACTCAATGATGCGGATACGCGGAACCGTCGGCGAGGTGCCGGTGGACTTGACGGTGGAACTGGATGACAGCGATTGGGCGCGGCTCGGTTCAGCCCTGAATGTGCCGGCGCCGACTCAGCCGGAAATGGCGGCAGCGCCAGCAGCGAAACCGCTGAACCAGGACGAGGCGCTGTGGCAGGTGGCGAAAGATTTGTTGCGCAAGGCCGGGCAACTCAGCGGTCCGGATTTGCTTGATCAACTGGAGGGGCTGACCGGTAGCGCAGCGGCGGGCAAGCGCTTGCTGGTGCGCCTGCGCCATAGTTCGCAGGTGAAAGTGGTCAGTGGCGGGGATACGCCGCTCTACAGCTGGATAGAGTAGACCGCAAAGGATCTCAGCCTGTGGCAGCTCCTGCAGGGTGAATGCCAATCCCATGCAGGAGCTGTCGCAGGCTGCGGTCTTTTGATCTCAATAAAGCGCCGCAAACACCTTGCGACGATACGCAGTCACCAGCGGGTGATCGTTGCCCAGCAACTCGAACACCTGCAGCAACGTCTTGTGCGGCAAACCTTCGCCATAGCTGCGGTTGCGGATAAACAACTTCAGCAAGGCCTCCAGCGCTGCCTCATATTGCTGGCGCGCCAGTTGCTGGATCGCCAGTTGATACACCGCTTCGTCGTCTTGCGGGTTCTGTGCCAGGCGCGCCTTGAGGTCGGCAGCGTCCGGTAGATCGCGAGCCAGCCCAAGAAACTTGATCTGCGCCTTGGCCCCGGCCAGCGCCGCCTTGTGCTCGTCACTCTTGACGGCGTCGAGCACGGTTTGCGCTTCGTCCAGCTCGCCGCGTTCGGTCAGGCAGCGCGCGTAGAGAATCAGCGCCTTGGCGTTAGTGTTGTCTTCAGTGAGCAGGACCACCAGCGCCGCTTCGGCATCGGCATAACGCCCGTCATCGAACAACGCCTGAGCCTGTTCGAACGGATCGGCGGCGGCCGGCGGCGGCATCTGCACGTGCGGTTCGAGCAGGGCGCGCACGGCGGATTCCGGCTGCGCGCCGGCAAAACCGTCCACCGGTTGACCGTCCTTGAACAGCACCACGGTCGGCAGGCTGCGAATACCGAAACGGGCAACGATGTCCTGTTCGATGTCGCAGTTGACCTTGGCCAGCAGCAGTTCGCCCTGATAGCTCTCGGCGATGCCTTGCAGCATCGGCATCAATGCCTTGCACGGCGCACACCACTCGGCCCAGAAATCCACCAGCACCGGTTTATTGAAGGAAGCTTCGATCACCGACTGGTCGAAATCGGCAGTCATGGCGTCGAAGATGTACGGCGTTTGCTGACTCATGGGGGATCTCGTAAAAACGTGAATGGGGCAACTATACGGCTTGGCGGGGTGTGGCCGGAAGCGGTCAGCCTTTGAGAGGTGTGTTGCCTGACAGGACGCTTTCGCGAGCAGGGGATTTATGAGCTGTGGGAGCGAGCCTGCTCGCGAAGCTTTTAGCTAACGTCGCGCATGGTAGAGGCTGACATGTCTGAATTCTTCCGGCTCCGCCAGGTCCGGCAACGTCATTGCCTCTAGCATTTCAATCCGCTCATACAACGGATGCCGAAAATCCCGAACCCGCGAATCCGCCACCAACGCTTCCCGACCACGACTTAAAAACGCATCGAGCAGCGGCAGATTCGCCCGGTCGTACAACACGTCCGCCACCAGAATCAGATCAAACCGATCGGTCTCGGCAAAGAAATCTGTCGAATAGCTCATCTCGACATTATTCAGCGCGGCATTCGCCCGGCACGCGGAGATCGCCAGCGGATCGAGATCGCAGGCCACCACTTCCAGCGCACCGGCCTTGACCGCCGCAATCCCGGCAATCCCTGAACCGGCGCCGAAATCCAGCACGCGCTTGCCGCGCACCCACTGTGGAAACTTCGCCAGATAACGCGCCACTGCCAGACCGCTGGCCCAGCAGAAACCCCAATAGGGTGGCTCGTGCAGAATTCGCTGGATTTCTTCCTGACTGAATTCGCGATCCATGTTGTCGCCGTCGATCAGCCACAACTGCAAATCGGTGCCCGGCAATGCGCAGACCTTGAGTCTGGCGTCGCCGAGCAACCCACCTAACGCCTGTTGCAGGTCAAACGGTGCATTCATGGTGCTTTGACAAATTGCAGTTGGCCCAGCGCCTGGGAAGTCGGCTGGGTGATGGTTTGCGACGGCAGATGCAAAATCAACTGGCCGGACTGGCTGGCGCGGCCACGCAGTTCAACCCGCGCACCGGCGGGGAAGGCGTCCGGGTTGAAGCGCAGGCGGAACGGCAGGATCTGGTTGTTGCCGATCAGGCTGGAACTGGCGAGCAGTTGTTGCGGGCGATCCTTTGCATCGATCACCAGCAGCGCCAGCTCGACTTCGGCACCGGCCGGAACACCCTGAAGGGTGCCGCTCAGTTCCCGTTGATAGGCCGGCAGCGGGCCAAGTTCGGCAGCCTCTTTGGCTTTTTTCTGCGCTTGCTGCGGCGCCGGGCCGGGCGTTGGCGGCTGAGGCTTGGGTGCATCGCTGCCACAGGCCACCAGCAGGCTGAAAAGACTGAGCAAAACGAGCGGACGTAACGGCATTGGATGCTCCAGCAAAATGAAATCCATGGATCAAACGATCATGCCGTTCTGTATACCGCAAAGCCTATGGCTTGTCTTGCCACCGGGATGCGCTACCATGGCCCTCCCTTTTTTTGTTGCCAGCCACCATGCACTGTCCCTTCTGCGGTGCCAACGACACCAAGGTCATCGACTCCCGTCTGGTCGCCGAGGGCGAACAGGTGCGCCGCCGGCGTGAATGCCTGGCCTGCGGCGAACGTTTCACAACGTTCGAGACGGCCGAGCTGGTGTTGCCGCGCCTGATCAAAACCGACGGCAGCCGCCAACCGTTCGACGAAGAAAAGCTGCGCGCCGGCATGCAACGCGCCCTGGAGAAACGTCCGGTGAGCGTCGAGCGCCTCGAATCTTCTCTGGTCCACATCAAGCACAAGCTGCGCGCCACCGGTGAGCGCGAGGTCAAATCCCTCGTGGTCGGCGAACTGGTGATGGCCGAACTGCAAAAGCTTGATGAAGTCGCCTACATCCGTTTCGCTTCGGTGTACCGGCGCTTCCAGGACCTCAACGAGTTCCGCGAAGAAATCGACCGCCTCGCCCGCGAACCGGTGAAAGAATGACCCGCGCCGCCGAGCAGGCCATCCTCGACGCGCACTTCATGGCTCGCGCGCTGGAACTGGCGCGCAAGGGTCACTACACCACCCATCCCAATCCACGGGTTGGCTGCGTGATCGTGCGTGACGGGCAGATTGTCGGCGAAGGCTTCCACGAGCGCGCCGGCGAACCCCATGCCGAAGTCCACGCCCTGCGCGCCGCC
>NZ_QAIU01000371.1:0-3790 GCF_003061205.1 Pseudomonas sp. HMWF006 | reverse complement strand
GTGCAGCCATCATGGCCGCACACCGCCGTGCGCCGACGCATTGGTGAATGCCGGGGTGGGCCGGGTGGTCGCAGCGATGCGTGATCCGAACCCGCAAGTTGCCGGGCGTGGCTTGCAGCGTCTGGCCGATGCCGGCATTGCCACCGAAAGCGGTGTGCTGGAAGCCGAGGCGCGCCAGCTCAATCAAGGTTTCCTGAAACGCATGGAACACGGCTTGCCGTTTGTGCGGGTCAAGCTGGCGATGAGTCTGGACGGTCGCACGGCGATGGACAGCGGCGAGAGCCAATGGATCACCGGCCCGGCCGCCCGTTCGGCGGTGCAGCGTCTGCGCGCTCAGGCCAGCGTGGTGCTGACCGGCGCCGACACCGTACTGGCTGACGGCGCTCGCCTGACCGTGCGCGCCGACGAGTTGGGCCTGGATGCCGGGCAAACCGCGTTGGCCATGAGCCGTCCGCCGCTGCGGGTGCTGATCGACGGGCGCCTGCGGGTGCCGCTCGATGCGCCGTTCTTCAAGGCCGGTCCGGCGCTGGTCTCCACGTGTATGGCGGTGGAAGAGCAGTACGCCAACGGCCCGGAATGCCTGATCGTGCCGGGTGATGACGGTCAGGTCGATCTGCATCAACTGCTCATCGAACTGGCCAACCGTGGCGTCAACGAGGTGCTGGTCGAGGCCGGCCCGCGTCTGGCGGGGGCGTTTGCCCAGCTCGGTCTGGTCGACGAATTCGTGATCTTCATCGCCGGCAAGTTCCTCGGCTCCACGGCGCGTCCGCTACTGGACTGGCCGCTGGCCTATATGAAGGACGCTCCCGAACTGAAAATCACCGAGATTCGCGCGGTTGGCGATGACTGGCGAGTCACTGCGACGCCGGTCCGTTCGGCGAGCGTATAATTCCCGGCCATCGCCTTAGCGCTGGCTTCGTTCTCAAGGAGAACCCCATGTTTACCGGCATCATCGAATCCATCGGCAGTATCCGTGCACTGACCCCCAAGGGCGGTGATGTACGGGTGCACGTCGAAACCGGCAAGCTCGACCTGAGCGACGTCAAACTCGGCGACAGCATCGCGGTCAACGGCGTGTGCCTGACTGCCGTTGAACTGCCGGGCAACGGCTTTGCCGCCGACGTCAGCCGTGAAACGCTGGACTGCACGGCCATGAACGACCTGAAAAGCGGCAGCCCGGTCAATCTGGAAAAAGCCCTGACCCCGACCACCCGTCTCGGTGGGCATCTGGTCAGCGGTCACGTCGACGGTGTCGGCGAAGTGGTCTCGCGCAGCGACAATGCCCGCGCCGTGGAATTTCGTATCCGTGCGCCGAAGGAACTGGCCAAGTACATCGCCCATAAAGGCTCGATCACCGTCGACGGCACCAGCCTGACCGTGAACGCGGTCGATGGCGCCGAATTTCTGCTGACGATCATTCCGCACACCCTGAGCGAAACCATCATGGCGTCCTACAAGCCAGGTCGCCGGGTGAACCTGGAAGTCGACTTGCTGGCGCGTTATCTGGAGCGCCTGTTGCTGGGTGACAAGGCCGCTGAGCCTGCATCGGGTGGCACGATCACTGAAAGCTTTCTGGCCGCCAACGGCTATCTCAAATCCTGACTGAAGGGGGTGCCTTGTGGCGCTCAATAGCATCGAAGAACTGGTTGAAGACATCCGCCAAGGCAAGATGGTCATCCTCATGGATGACGAAGACCGCGAGAACGAAGGCGACCTGATCATGGCCGCCGAGTGCTGCAAGGCCGAGCACATCAACTTCATGGCCAAGCACGCCCGTGGCCTGATCTGCATGCCGATGAGCCGCGAGCGCTGCGAACTGTTGAAGCTGCCGCTGATGGCGCCGCGCAACGGTTCCGGGTTCGGCACCAAGTTCACCGTGTCGATCGAAGCCGCCGAAGGCGTCACCACCGGTATCTCCGCCGCCGACCGTGCACGCACCGTGCAAGCGGCTGCCGCCAAGGACGCCAAGGCCGAAGACATCGTCAGCCCGGGCCACATCTTCCCGCTGATGGCTCAGGCCGGTGGCACCCTGGCCCGCGCCGGCCACACCGAAGCAGCGTGCGACCTGGCACGCATGGCCGGTTTCGAGCCGAGCGGCGTGATCTGTGAAGTGATGAATGACGACGGCACCATGTCCCGTCGTGCCGAGCTGGAAGCGTTCGCCGCCGAACACAACATCAAGATCGGCACCATCGCCGACCTGATTCACTACCGGATGATCCACGAACGTACCGTTCAGCGGATTGCCGAGCAGCCACTGGACAGCGAACTGGGCCAATTCAACCTGGTGACCTATCGTGATTCGGTGGAAGGCGACGTGCACATGGCCCTCACCCTGGGCAATGTCTGTGCCGAAGAGCCGACCCTGGTTCGCGTGCACAACATGGATCCGCTGCGTGACCTGCTGATGGTCAAGCAACCGGGCCGCTGGAGCCTGCGCGCCGCGATGGCTGCGGTTGCCGAGGCGGGCAGCGGTGTCGTGTTGTTGCTTGGTCACCCGCTCGATGGCGACGTGCTGCTGGCACATATCCGTGAAACCGGTGAGCAGGCAGCGCCGAAAAAACCGACCACCTACAGCATCGTCGGTGCCGGTTCGCAGATCCTGCGTGACCTCGGTGTGCGCAAAATGCGCCTGATGTCTGCGCCAATGAAATTTAATGCGATATCCGGTTTCGATCTGGAAGTTGTAGAATACGTGCCCTCCGAATAATGACCGGTTGTTTCCGGTCTCCGATTCGCGGCAAATAAATCACTGAGGGACGCGTAGCAGACGCGTCCCGGCTCTTTAAGAGAACTGACGAATGACCCTGAAGACCATCGAAGGTACCTTCATCGCCCCTAAAGGCCGCTACGCTCTGGTAGTGGGCCGTTTCAACAGCTTCGTCGTTGAAAGCCTGGTCAGCGGTGCAGTTGATGCCCTGGTTCGCCATGGCGTGAGCGAAAGCGACATCACCATCATCCGCGCACCTGGCGCCTTCGAAATCCCGCTGGTTGCGCAGAAAGTCGCCCAGAAAGGTGAGTTCGCAGCCATCATCGCCCTCGGCGCGGTCATTCGTGGCGGCACCCCGCACTTCGAATACGTGGCAGGCGAGTGCACCAAGGGCCTGGCCCAGGTGTCCATGGAGTTCGGCGTTCCGGTTGCGTTCGGCGTCCTGACCGTGGATTCCATCGAGCAAGCCATCGAACGTTCCGGCACCAAGGCCGGTAACAAAGGTGCCGAAGCAGCCCTGTCCGCTCTGGAAATGGTCAGCCTGCTGGCGCAGTTGGAGGCCAAGTGATTAGCGACGAAAGCGATCGTTTCAACCCGCGCGATCCGAAACCTGCGGATGCCGGCAAGCCCTCGAAAAGCGTCAAGCGTCGCGAAGCCCGTCAGCTCGCGACTCAGGCGCTGTACCAGTGGCACATGGCCAAGCAATCGCTGAACGAGATCGAAGCGCAGTTTCGCGTTGATAACGATTTCACCGATGTCGACGGTGCTTACTTCCGCGAAATCCTCCACGGGGTTCCGCAGTTCAAGACCGAAATCGACAACGCCCTGACGCCGTGCCTGGATCTGGCGATCGAAGAGCTGGACCCGGTTGAACTGGCCGTTCTGCGCCTGTCCACCTGGGAACTGCTCAAGCGCGTCGACGTGCCGTATCGCGTGGTGATCAACGAAGGTATCGAGCTGGCGAAAGTCTTCGGCTCGACCGACGGCCACAAGTTCGTCAACGGCGTGCTCGACAAGCTGGCCCCGCGCCTGCGTGAAGCTGAAGTGAAGGCGTTCAAGCGCTAACCCGCGCTTGAACAC
>NZ_QAIU01000029.1:0-1308 GCF_003061205.1 Pseudomonas sp. HMWF006 | reverse complement strand
TCATTGAGATTGGCATCGGTGCCGTACAGGCTGAGCTTGAAACGCCCGTCCCGCAGGTCATTGAGCGCCACCAGCAAACCGTCGTCCGCCGTGCCCACCGCCGCCAGCGAAGAGTTGGGGTTGGCCGGTTCCAGCGGATAGGGTTCGCTCCAGGTCTGCCCGGCGTCGTCGGTGCGGCTGGCGAGCACGCGGTGGTGGGTGTCGCCGGCATAACGCAACATGGCCACGGCGCGGTGTCCGTCCAGCGGCACAATGGTCGGCTGCAACGAATGCTTGCCACGGCTGATGCGGAATTTGTCGATCACCGCGCCGTCCGCACTCAGGTACAGGTACTCGGCGAACTTGCCCATGAGCTCGTGATACACCGGCAAGCCGATCGAACCGTCGGCATGGAATACCGGCGCGGCGCGTACCAGCGTGCTGATGTTGAAAAACGGCGAGGTCACCAATTGACGTGGCGTCGACCAGTTGCGCCCGAAGTCATCGGAGACCATCACATTGATCGCGCTGGTGGCCCAGCCACCCACCGACACCGACACGTAAAACATCCACAGCCGTTGGTCCGGTGCCAGCGCGATCACCGGATTACCAAGCTTGCGGATATAGCGCCGGGTGCCGTCGCGGGTCGATTCACGGGTGGCCAGCACGTGTTCGGCGCCCCACTCCGCGGTTTTGGCGTCGTATCGCGCAGTGCGGATCTGCACATCGGTAGCGCCTTCGCGCGAGCCGGCGAACCACACCGCCATCAGGTCACCACCGGGCAGCGCGGTGACCGAAGACGAGTGCACGAAGTCGTCGAGTTCCGAGGACACGAAGCGGCTGCTGTACATCGGTTCGGGGGCTTGCAGCCCGGCGTCAACCGGCGGTGTCGCCAGCGCGAACGGTGCCAGCACATGGCTCGGATGACTGCGCCACGCAGCCAGAAAAATCAGGCCCACGGCCAGGCTGCCGAGTATGAATGTCAAGCGAAAGGACAACGCACGCATAGTGGACTCGCGGCAAGGACAAGAGGATTAACAATTGGCAGACATCCTTGTCAGCGCGCAGCATCGTCGGGCAATTGGCGACGGCGTCCGGTAAGCATCGACAACGGCAAGTTGTCGCGCACCAGAATGCTTTCAAACAGCGCCGCCGCAACATGGATGCAGACCAGCACCAGCAGGCCGTCGGCAGCGGTTTCGTGGACCTGCAACGGCCAGTCGGCGCCCCACAGGGCATCGACTTCTTCCATCGCCCAGCCGCTGAGGCCCAGGGTCGACAATGCCAGCATCATAAGAATCATCACCAGCGCACCGATCGGCGAATGCC
>NZ_QAIU01000370.1:0-1685 GCF_003061205.1 Pseudomonas sp. HMWF006 | reverse complement strand
TCGCAATACTGCGCGCAGGAGGCCACGGCTTCCGGGGTGCTGGTGGCGAAACGGCCGCCGAGCAGCAGCTGATTGGGCGCGTGCCATTTCAGCGAGTCGGAAATGGTTTTGAAGTAGGTGTCGGCAAAGACCTTCTGGAAGTACTTGAAGTCGGCCTCGATTTCCGGGTGTTCAGGGTTCGGCAGCGGCGGCACGAAGCCCGGGTCTTCCATCAGTTCCCAAGCCGGCAGATCAATGCCCCATGCCTTCGACAACCCCGCCTGATTACGGTATTTGTCGCGCAGTTGCTTGAGGAACGCGCGTTTGGCCGGCACGTCGGTGGTCATTTTCAACGTGCCGTAGGCCAGCGCGTAGCGCGATTGCGGATCGTCACCGGGGCCGGCCCAGGCCAGTTCGTTGTCGGCAAAGTAGCCGATCAGCCAGGGATCGTCGCGGTGATCACGGGCGGCAATCGCCACGGCACGTTCGGTGGCCATGGCGAAGCGTGGATCGAACGGATCCGGCATGCCGCCCCACCAGTCGCTGCCCGTGCTGATGCTGGTGTAATCGCCGACGATCGACAACGGCAAGGTGTACGGTACGCGCTCGGCGTCGCCCAACTGCGGCGCACTCCAGTTGCCAACCGTGTTGAAGCCCCAGGCTTGCAGGCGATCAAGGGTGTGGCTGGCCCATTGCTGCTCATCGAGGGCGGCTGTGCAGGGCGCGGCTGCGTTGGCGTTCGTCGCTTGCGCAGCATCGGTCTGCGCCGCTTCGGCAACCCCGGCCTTCGGCTCAGTCGGCACAGCGGCAGGCTCTGCGGTGTTGGCGGCAACGCTTTCGGCGGCTTGCGTCTTCGCCGCTGCCGCGACACCGGATGCGCCTGCACTGGCCGATTTGCACGGTTCGCCGTAGACCCGCTGCAGGTTGGCGGCATAAAAGTCGTACCAGCGCCCGTTGCCGTAACCGCGGCCCTGATCGGCACCATTGCCGCCCCGGTTATCGCCTTCGCCGAAATGGCTGGCGAGCGGTTCGTCGGGTTTGGGCAGGGATTCGAACATGTATTCGCGACCGGCCACGTATGTCTGGTTGACGTCCGGGCTGACGGTGTTGACGCCGAGGGAGTAGAACGGATGGCCCTCAGGGGTCACTAGATACCAGCGCCCGTCACGTTTCTCGGTGCGAAAGAAGCCGCTGGCCTTGAACGTCGGGCCCTTGTTCCAGCCGCCAAATTTGTCCAGCGAGGACTTGGCGCGTTCGGCCAGCCAGGTTTTCAGCTGTTGCTGCTCTTTGGCGGCAGCAGATTTGAGTTGTTCGTCGCTGGTGACCTTTTCCGGCCATCTGCTACGGGTCGACTGCCCGTAGGCGTCCACCAGATTGCCGTACACGGCCTGCGTCACCGCATCGCCGTCCTGTACGCCGAAACGTTCGAGCAGCAGGCTTTGAGGCACTTTCGGCTGATCCATCGACAGACTGACCGACACCACCTGGCTGCGATCCAGCTCGCCGCTGCTGCTGGCCAACAGAATCCGCTGGCCATCGACGGTCACCGGCATCGGCGGCCCGGCCTTCATGCCCTGGCTCAGCGGCGAGGTCGCCACCAGCGGCACCAGCAAGGTTTGTGCCGGCCCCGCTGGCAGGTCGACGCGACTGGTCAGCGTCTGCCCGTTGTTGCTCTGGATTTGCACGTAGACCGTCACGGCCCAGTT
>NZ_QAIU01000369.1:0-1282 GCF_003061205.1 Pseudomonas sp. HMWF006 | reverse complement strand
GTGCAAAGCCGTGGATCGCGGCATGACCATCGAAAGCGTACGTCTGCTGGAGAAAGTCGGCGGCAAGAGCGGGCACTTTCAGGCGGAGCAGCCATGAACCTGACCGTGAAGTTTTTCGCCCGTTACCGTGAGGCGCTGGGGGTTGATTCGGTAAAGGTCGAAGGTGATTTCGCCACCGTCGATGACGTGCGCGCATTGCTCGCGCAACGTGACGGTGCCGAGGTATTGAGCGAGCAGAACCTGATGTGTGCGCGCAACGAGGATCTCTGCCAGCTCGACGAGCCGGTGGTCGATGGCGACGAAGTGGCGTTTTTCCCCACCGTGACCGGAGGCTGAGGCATGGCGATTCGTGTGCAGGCCACGCCGTTCGATCCGGGCGCTGAAGTCAATGCGATGCATGCGGCCAATGTCGGCGTCGGGGCGGTGGTGAGTTTTGTCGGTTATGTGCGCGACTTCAACGATGGGTTGGATGTGGCAGGAATGTTCCTTGAGCATTATCCCGGTATGACCGAAAAAGCCCTGGGCAAGATCGCTGTAGAAGCCGAGCAGCGCTGGCCGTTGCTGAAACTGGAAGTGCTGCACCGCATCGGCGCGCTGGAGCCCGGCGAGCCGATCGTCTTTGTCGGCGCCGCCAGCGCTCATCGCCAGGCCGCATTCGATGCCTGCGCCTTTGTCATGGACTACCTGAAAACCCGTGCGCCGTTCTGGAAGAAAGAAAACACCAGCGACGGCCCGCGTTGGGTCGAAGGGCGTGACAGCGATCACGCCGCCGCCGATCGCTGGAAGAAATAAGTTCTCTAGCGCCTTCCAATCCGCCATCGCTGGCAAGCCAGCTCCCACAGGGTTTTGCGTCGTGCACATATTTTTTGTGCACCACTGAAACTGTGGGAGCTGGCTTGCCAGCGATGAGGCCATCTGCAGCACCAAAAACCTCGCAGACACTCTCTTCTCCCTGATTGACGGCTTGTACCTATGAGTCCAATATGGATTTACAAGTACAAAAAACAGCTTCAGTCTGGCCGCTCTTAGCTCCCCGCTTCTAGCTGCTCTTCTTCATCTTGCCAAACCAACAACAACCCGCGAGAGAACGAACATGAAGAAACTTCCCCTCATCACCGGTCTGGCCCTGAGCCTGTTGGCGTGCACCAGCGCGTTCGCCGCCGAGCAAACCCTGCGCATCGGTATCGAAGCGGCTTACCCGCCGTTCGCCTCGAAAACCGACAAGGGCGAAATCGTCGGGTTCGACTACGACATCGGCAATGCCCTGTGCGCGCAGATGAAG
>NZ_QAIU01000368.1:0-11529 GCF_003061205.1 Pseudomonas sp. HMWF006 | reverse complement strand
GCCTCGACCTGCTCCGCGGTTGCCACGCCTTGTTGCTCGAGCACGTCGAGCACCAGGTTACGCCGCTCCAGCGCACGCTCCGGGTTGCGACGCGGGTTGTAATAAGACGGACCTTTGACCATGCCGACCAGCAATGCAACCTGGTGCAACTTCAACTCGGACAACGGTTGACCGAAAAAGAACTGACTCGCCAGACCGAAACCGTGCACCGCACGCTGACCGTCCTGACCGACGAAGACTTCGTTGAGGTACGCCTCAAGAATCTCTTTCTTGTCGTAATGCAGCTCCAGCAACATCGCCATCATCGCTTCGGTGAGCTTGCGGGTCAGGCTGCGTTCATTGGTCAGGTAGAAGTTTTTCACCAACTGCTGGGTCAGCGTGCTGCCGCCCTGAGTCATTTTGCCGCCAGAGGTGTTGACCCAGATGGCTCGGGCAATCGACTTCGGCGACACGCCCCAGTGGCTGTAATAGTCGCGATCTTCAACCGCAACCAGGGTTTCCAGCAGGTACGGCGGCACCTGATCGAGCTTGATCAGGATGCGGTCTTCAAGGTTTTTCGGGTAAATGCCACCGATCATCAACGGTTCGAGACGCACGACCGACAGTTTCGAACCGTTGATCGCCGACAGCTCCGCCACGTAGTCGCCGGAGAAACGCACGCGCACCGGCTGTGGTTTCTCCAGGCCTTCATAGAACTGGAAACCACGGGTATTCAGATCGACTGTGTTGCCATTGACCGCTGCGGCACCGGGGCCGTTGCTCACGGCTTCGCGACGATAGCCGAGGGCATCGAGTTCGGTTAGGAAGTCGTCCTTGCTGAGCTTTTGTCCGACGAACAGCTCAAGCGGGCGGGCGTACACCTTGGCCGGGATGGTCCAGCGCTTGCCGGAGAACTTCTCCTGCACCACGGCATCGAGGTAAACGGCGAAGCCGGCCAGCACCACTAGGCCGACCAGACTGAGTTTAATGGCCCAGCCCAGCCACGGGCTCAGGCCCTTGGCAGGTGGTTTTTTCTTGGTACGGGGGGATCGAGATCGAGTCATGGCGGCGGATTATACGCACTTTATTCATACTCAACAGGAGCGCTCCGAGGTTTGCGTCGGGCTGGCGAGCGGCCATAATGGCGACCTCGAATTTCCCCCAGTCTCTGAAGGATCGCCCGTGAGCCAGTCACTGATCGCTGCCCTGCAAAACCCGGCCCTCTACCCGCACCCCGTCGAAGGGTTCCAGGTCATCGAAACCCACATTTCGTGGGTGATCCTCACCGGTCCCTTTGCCTACAAAGTGAAGAAGCCGGTGAATTTCGGCTTTCTCGACTTCACCAGCCTGGAGTCACGCGCGCATTTCTGCGCTGAAGAACTGCGTCTGAACCAGCGCCTGACCGACGATCTGTATCTGGACGTGTTACCGGTCACTGGCAGCGCCGAAGCACCGCAACTGAACGGTGACGGTCCGGCCATCGAATATGTGCTGAAGATGCGTCAATTCCCGCAGACCGGTTTGCTCAGCACCCTGCAGGCCAACGGCGAGCTGACCACTCGGCACATCGACGAAATGGCCGAGCAGATTGCTCACTTCCACCTCAGCGCACCAAAAGTGCCGGCCGAACATGAAGCTGGCACCCCGGACGCGGTGATGGCACCGGTTTCGCAAAACTTCGAACAGATCCTGCCGTTCCTCAGCGATAAAAGCGATCTGCTGCAACTCGAAGCGCTGAAGGCCTGGGCCGAAAGCAGCTTCGAACGCCTCAAGCCATTGTTCGCGCAGCGCAAGACCGAGGGCTTCACCCGCGAATGCCACGGTGACATCCACCTGGGCAACGCCACAGTCATCGACGGCAAAGTGGTGATCTTCGACTGCATCGAGTTCAACGAACCGTTTCGTTTCACCGACGTCTGGGCCGACACCGGTTTCCTGGCAATGGACCTGGAAGACCGCGGCCTGAAATCCCTGGCCCGTCGCTTCATCAGCCAGTACCTGGAGCTGACCGGTGACTATCAGGGCCTGGAAGTGCTGAACTTCTACAAAGCCTACCGCGCTCTGGTTCGCGCCAAGGTTGCGCTGTTCAGCATGCCGGCGGACGCCACGCCGGTGCAGCGCGCGACCACCCTGCGCCAGTATCGCAACTACGCCAACCTGGCAGAAAGCTACAGCACCATTCCGTCGCGCTTCATGGCCATCACCCACGGTGTTTCCGCCGTCGGCAAGAGCCACGTCGCCATGCGTCTGGTCGAAGCGCTGGGCGCGATCCGTCTGCGCTCCGATGTCGAGCGCAAGCGTCTGTTCGGTGAGCAAACCGTAGCCAATGACGTGCAGGCCGGCATTTATAGTGCCGATGCCAGTGTCGCGACCTACGCGCGGCTGCATGAGATCGCAGAGATCATCCTGCACGCCGGTTTCCCGGTGGTAATCGACGCGACTTACCTCAAGCGTGAACAACGCGACAGCGCCGCGAAAATCGCCGAAGCCACTGGCACGCCGTTCCTTATCCTCGACTGCAATGCGCCGCAGGCGGTGATCGAGAGCTGGCTGGCGATTCGTCAGGCGGATCAAAAAGATCCTTCCGACGCCACCCTCGCCGTGATCGAAGCCCAACAGGCCAACCGCGAAGCGCTGACACCGGAAGAGATTCTGCGTAGCAAGCGCGTGCAGACCAACGAATCCGGCACGCTGGATACGGTGGTCGCGCAGATCCGTCAGCGCCTGCCAGGCCTGTAAGAAACTATTTCGGCCGTGAAGCCCTCGCTCGCTTCACGGCCGTCAAATAGTGGCACTATACTGGCGTCATAAAACCAACAGGTGATATGACATGAGCCAGCCGAAACTTCTCGACACCCCGCTTTATGCCCTGCTGCACAAGGATGACATCACCGGTTTTAACAAGGAGCGTCCCAATGACGGCCCGATCGACATGGTGGGCGGCGACTTCCGCGGCCTCGACCTGCGCGAACTGAATGCCGATGGCGTGGATTTCCGGGACGCGTATTTCCGTTCCGCCGACCTGCGCGGCATCGATTTCCGCAACTCATCGCTCGAAGGCGCAAGCCTGGCCCACGCCCAGATTTCCGGAGCGTACTTTCCGCCGGAACTGAGTGCCGATGAAATCCTGATGTCGATGAATTTCGGTACGCGTCTGCGTTATCGCACTCGCTGATCGCCTCATTATTCCCTGACACAACGCCTTCCCTGTAGGAGTGAGCTTGCTCGCGATAGCGGTCTAACATTCAACACATGTGTGCCTGCCAGTCCGCTATCGCAAGCAGGCTCACTCCTACATTCAATTGTGTTCCCCCCCCTTTCTGCGTTCGCAGGCCGTTCAAGCGCCCTTTCTTAGAAGCGTTTGCGTTGAATCCGACCAAACAACCACGCTTTTCCTACTGATGGCTACACTCCTGAGAAGCTCGCCCACGCACCATTCGGCCGTCGCAAGGAGGCTTGATGAATGATGAACTGCAACACCTGAAAAATCTTGGCAAGACGTCGGCGCAATGGCTGCATGCAGTGGGCATCCACAGCGCCTCCGACTTGCGTCGCCTGGGTGCGGTGGACGCCTACCGGGCCGTGCGTACCCGTGGGTTTCGCGCATCGAAGGTGTTGTTGTATGCGATCGAGGGGGCATTGATGGATGTGCACTGGAACGACATCCCCGCCGAACGCAAGGATGCCTTGAACAAACAGCTCGAAGCGATTTCCTCGCGTCACAAGAACTGAACGGGCGCTGACCGCCATGTACCTGCTAGGGGAACAATCGGCGTACGCCGATGCACTGATCAATCGCTTGCAGAATTTGCCCGCGAAGTGGCTGGAGGGTCTGGCGCCGTGCGCGCCGGTTCTGCAGATAGACGCGACCGCTGACCTGATGGCGCAGTTACCTGGCGATCAGGTTTTTCTACTGAGCGAAGGCGTGATCAACGGCGGCGTCGGCGCACGGCTGCTGTTTTACTGGCAGGAAGGCGATCTGATCGGCCTGCAGCAGGGCGACGCCTGGGCCGATTGCCGTTTGTGCGCGGACGGGCCATTGCGCTTGATGCCCTATCGGCGCAGCGATGTTTTCCTGCATCTGTTTGCCGAGCCCATTCGTTCAGAACAGTTTCTGGAATATCTGCTGGGGCAAATGGCCCTGCTCGCCCATGCCGTAGCCGAGCTGAAACCGCGCGAGTTTCGCAGCACCAACGGTTTCAAACGGGTCGAGGCCGGTGAAACGCTGATCCACCAGGGCGATGCGGCCGATCATGTGTTTGTGATCATAGATGGCCACGCCGAGGCATTCGTTGACGGGCATAAAGTTGGCGAAGTGCCCAAGGACGAGATCTTCGGCGCCATGGCCGTGTTCACCGGCGAGCCGCGCAATGCGACGGTCATTGCGCGAGAACCGAGCACGGTGATGCTGATTCCCGGTGATCAGTTTTTGAGCATGTGCCACACCAATCCGAAGATCGCCCACAGCCTGATCGAGAGCATGGCGCGGCGCATCGGCCAGTTGAATCACCAGATCACGCAACTGACACCGAGCAAAGGTTAGCGCTGAAGCCCTGCTTTTGCGGGACATTCCGGCCATTTTTGGGGCTGAATAAAATAAATGCAGAAACAGTGGTTGACTCGGTAATGAGAATCGCTATGATTATCACAACTGATCGCGAGATCGGTCGATATTCTGAAAAGCCCTTGGTTCGGACTCTCAGATTATCTCCTCATCAGGCTAATCACGGTTATTTGACCCGGTTTTTACCGGGTCTTTTTTTGCCCGTGGAAATGTCATTTACCGAACTGTTTGCGCATCTGCGCGCAGTAGTCCTGCTTCGCAGTGGGCGGGGTGTACCAGACGAAATCGGCCATTGCCGCGGTCACGTCGTCGCCCTGCTCTGCCAGCATCAGCACCGTCGGTGACTGAGTCGCGCCCAGGTCCAACACATGTAACGGCACGCCCAGATCTTTTCGCGCATGCCACGCCCCCGCCAACAATAATGACGGTGTCGGCGCCGCCAGCAGACGCTCGGCCATGCGCCGGTCACGCTGTTGCTGCACCGCCAGCATCGCCGGCATCTGCGATTCAGGCAGCAGGCCGCAGTGGGAATCGCCGATCTGGCCCAACAAAACACTTTTCACAGGCTGAGCATTGCTGCGCTCACCGCGCAAAACTGGCGGGTTGCGATAGAACGTGTGGATTTCACTGCGCTCAAGATTCGCCGCCAACAGTGGCGAGGGTTGAGTCAGAGCAAAGCGGACGATCGGACCATAAAGACTCCAGTCCCAGCCCTCTTCCCAGGCCAATGCACCGGGGAGATCGGCAGGCAGTTTCTGCGCGTGATGCACTTGATCGATTCGGGGCTGCTGCTCCGGGGTGAGCATTTCCATCAGCAGACTGCCTTGGGGGCGCCGCTCGGCCAGCGTCTGCAACAGCCACAACTGCACAGCATGATGATCGGCATTGTCATGCTGTTCGCCGATCAGCACCCGCTCAGGCCTGGAAAGACGCGCCAACAATTGCTCCGCCGTCAGCACCTGACCGCTGTGCAGATCGCGGATGTCACCGGCGACGGGTGGCGGTGCAACAACATGCTGACACCCCGCAAGCCACACCAGCGCCAATAACCACATCCCACGCATGCAATCACCTCGACGAGAATCTCAGCGGGCGATGATCAGCGGATGCCCGCGCTCCGGGTGCGGTTGCACCAGAACTTCAAGACCGAACACGGCTTTCAGCGTATCCGGGCGCAACACTTGCTCCGGCGTATTCAGCGCGACTGGACGGCCACCTTCAAGCAACAACACCCGATCACAATAGCGCGCCGCCAGATTCAGATCATGCAGAATCACCAGCACCGCCGCGCCGCGATCGGCGAAGTCGCGTACCGCTTGCAGCGTGGTGTGCTGATGCAACGGATCGAGCATCGACGTCGGTTCATCCAGCAACAAGGTTTGCCCGGCCTGCCCCGGCCAGAGTTGCGCCAGGACCCGCGCCAGATGCACCCGTTGACGCTCGCCACCGGACAACGCCAGATAACTGCGCCCGCTCAAATGCCCGGCATCCGCAGCCGCCAGCGCCGCGGCGACAATCTCGTCATCGCGCACTCGCCCGGTTTGATAGGGCAAACGCCCCATCCCCACCACTTCCTCCACGCGAAAGGCAAAATCCAGGGTTGAGACTTGCGGCAACACCGCCAAGCGTCGCGCGCGTTGCGTGCCGCTCCAGTTGCTCAACGCCTCACCGTCGAGGCAAACCTCACCCTCGCTGGCACTCAGCTCCCCGCACAAGGCGCCGAGCAAGGTACTTTTACCGGCACCGTTCGGCCCCAGCACACCCAGCACTTCACCCGGTTCAAGTTGCACCGTGACGCCGCTTAGCACGGTCTGGCGGCCGCGCTGGATGCGCAGATTGTGTGCACGCAACATCAGGTGCGTCCTCGCAGCAGCAGATAAAGGAAGAACGGAGCCCCGATAAACGCCGTGACGATGCCGATCGGCAGTTCCGCCGGCGCCAGCGCCAGCCGTGCGACCAGATCGGCCAGCAACAGCAGGCTGGCCCCGGCCAGTACCGAGGCTGGCAACAGCACGCGATGATCCGGCCCCGCCAGCAAGCGCACCAGATGCGGCACCACCAGCCCGACGAAACCGATCATCCCGGCCGCTGCCACCGCCGCGCCGACACCCAGTGCCGTGCAAAACACCAGCTCACGCTTGAGGCGTTCGACATCAATCCCCAAGTGCCCGGCCTCGGATTCACCCAGCAGCAAGGCATTCAGCGCCCGTGCCCGACGCGGCAGCCACAGCGCGACGCCGGCCGTGATGATCAGCAATGGCCAGAGCCGCGCATAACTGGCGCCATTGAGGCTGCCGAGGTTCCAGAAGGTCAGCGTACGCAAGGTCGCATCGTCCGCCAGATAGGTGAACAGGCCGACCGCCGAACTGGCCAGTGCCGTCAGCGCGATACCCGCCAGCAACATGGTCGCGACGTGGGTCTGGCCGTTGCGCCGACCGAGTCGGTAAACCAGCGCCGTCACCCCGAGTCCGCCAAGAAATGCGCACGCCGACAACAGGTACGGCCCGAACCATTCCGGCAAGCCGCCCAACAAAGAACCGCCGACAATGGCGATCGCCGCGCCCAACGCCGCGCCACTGGAAACGCCGACCAGCCCCGGGTCCGCCAGCGGATTGCGAAACAGGCCCTGCATGGCCACACCGGACAGCGCCAGCACGCCCCCCACTGCCAGTCCCAGCAAGGTACGCGGCAGACGAATCTGCCCGAGAATCAACTCAGCCTGCTCCAGGCCGTCCGGCGCCAATGGCACGCCAATCAAACGCAGCGCTGCCCGCAGCGTATCGAACAGCGGCAGGCTGACCGGGCCAAGCGCCAGTGACAGCCAGATCGCCAGCAAACACAGGAGCGTCAGGCCAATAAACAGGCCGCGGGGCTTGACCAGTGTGGTCATTGGCCGCTCTTGGCCGGGTAGAAAGCGTCAGACAAGGTTTGCAATGCCGCCGGCAGACGCGGCCCGAGCCCACCCACCAAGAGCGTTGGATCGAGCTCCAGAACACGCCCGGCCCTGGCCGCAAGACTGGCATTGAGGATCGGGTTTTCCTTGAACAGCGCGGCTTTTGCCGCCTCACCGGTGAGCGCCCGGTCGGCAAACACCAAGACTTCAGGATCGAGACCGGCGAGCGATTCCACGGAAAACGGCTTGTAGCCGGAATGGGTCGCCAGATTATGTCCCCCGGCCTGTTGCAGCAGCCAGTCGGCAGCGGTGTCTTGGCCGGCTATCAACGGTTTGCCACCGGCATGGCCGAGCAGCAACAGCACGCCGGGCGCTTTCTGTTTCGCCTGCGCTTGCATCACGCGCACTTTCTGCGTCTCGAGTTGCTGTTGATAACCTTGCAGCAGTTGCGTCGCCTGGCGTTCAGCGCCGAGCAAGCGGCCCAGATGTGTGACGTTCTTTTCCAGCGTCGGCAGATCTGGCTGAGCTGAAAACAACTCCACCTGCACCTTGGCGGCTTTCACCTGCGCCAGTACCGGCGGTGGGCCCATTTCTTCGGTGCCGATCAGGATATCCGGGCGCAGGCTGAGAATGCCTTCGGCGGAAAGACTGCGCTGATAGCCAATGCTCGGCAGCGCCTTCAAGGCTTCGGGATGCTGACTGGTGGTGTCGACACCGACCAGTTTCGCTTCAGCGCCGAGCGCGCTGACCCATTCCGACAACGCCCCGCCAGCGCTGACCCAACGTTGTGGGAGATCGGCCGCCGCAGCCGGATGGCCGAGGAAAAGACCCATACACAACACAGCAACGCGGGTATTCAGGCGCATACACAGCTTCCTTGAACGAAGTTTTTCCCGGGCATCCGGATGACAGGCCAAGTATCCTCGATACCGGCCGGCCATCCCGCGGGTGAAGGCGGCCATTTGATAATTGTTTGCATTTAAACGTCAAGCTCGGACATATCCAGTCACGAGCCGACATTAGAGGATAGCCATGAAGTTTCTCTGCGCGGGCGCCGAACTGGCCGAGGCCGGCAGCCGCGGTTTCGATCTCGACGGAACAAGGCTGTTCGCCGTACGCCGTGGCGGTCAGGCCTATGTCTACCTCAACCGCTGCCCGCACCGCGGCGTCGGGCTGGAATGGCAGCCAGACCGCTTTCTCGACCCGAGCAACAGCCTGATCCAGTGCGCCACCCACGGCGCACTGTTTCTGATCGAGGATGGCGAATGCGTCGCCGGCCCCTGCGCCGGGCAATCACTGACGGCGATCCCTTGCCGTGAAGACGCGCAAGGGTTGTGGATTGATGTTTAACCGTTGAGCAACACGTCGAGTCGACGGTCGATGATCATCTCTTCAGGGGTCAACCGCACACCATAGGCCAGCACTTCAACGCCACAGGCCACGGCCTCGCGCAGCGCGTCGGCATAGGCAGCGTCGATCTCTGCGGCCGGTCGCACCGCGTCAATTGCGGTGAGATTCACGCAATACAACTGCACCGCCCGAATCCCGTCCCGGGCCAGATGCGCCAGCTCCCGCAAATGCTTGGCGCCGCGCTGGGTCACGGCGTCGGGAAACGCCGCCACACGGGTGCCCTCGAAACCCAAGGTGACACTCTTCACTTCCACGTAAGCCGGGCCGCCCGGGTATTCGAGACGAAAATCGATGCGGCTGTTTTCCTGGCCATAGGCAACTTCACGCTTCAACGCGGTAAACCCGTTCAGCTCGGTAATCACCCCGGCCTGCAACGCTTCCTCGACCAGACCGTTGGCCCGCGCCGTATTCACGCAAAACAACCGCCCCTGCGGGGTTTCACCGATTTCCCAGGTGCCCGGCAGTTTGCGTTTCGGATCGTTGGAGCGACTGAACCAGACCTGTCCGCCCTCGACCTGGCAATTGAGCATCGAGCCAGTGTTCGGGCAGTGAATGGTCAGGAACTCGCCGCCAACGGTTTCGATATCGGCGAGAAAACGCTTGTAACGACGGATCAGTCGCGCCTCTTCCAGCGCTGGATAAAAGCGCATCAGGCTTGCCAGCTCTTCAAGCCACGGGCGATCCGTTCAACCGCTTCCTGTAGGCGCGGGAGGTTTTGCGTGTAGGCAAAACGTACGTGGTGGCCGGCCTGATACCGGCCGAAATCCAGGCCCGGGGTAAAGGCAACGTGCTCGGTTTCGAGAAAATGCCGGCAGAACGCGAAGGCATCGCCGCCGAATTGGCTGATATCGGCATACAGATAGAACGCACCCTCGGGCTCAACAGCGATGTTGAAACCGAGCTCGCGCAACGCCGGCAGGAGGAAGTCCCGGCGGCGGCCAAATTCAGCGCGGCGCTCTTCGAGAATGGCAATGGTGTCCGGCTCGAAACAGGCCAAAGCGGCGTGCTGGGCCATGCTCGGGGCGCTGATGTAGAGGTTCTGCGCAAGTTTCTCCAGTTCACTGACCGCCGCATCGGGCGCCACCAGCCAGCCGAGGCGCCAGCCAGTCATGCCGAAATACTTGGAGAAACTATTGAGGACAAACGCGTCGTCATCGACTTCCAGCACGCTGGCCGCATCAGTGCCATAGGTCAGGCCGTGATAGATCTCGTCCACCACCAGATGCCCGTGCCGCGCCTTGAGGGCTGTGGATAACCCGGCCAGTTCATCACGGGTCAGGATCGTGCCGGTGGGGTTGGCCGGAGAGGCAACCAGCGCGCCAACACTGTCATGGTCCCAATGCCGCTCGACCAGATCCGGGGTCAGTTGGTAACGCACATCGGGACCGACAGGCACCAGCTGCGCCGCCCCTTCGACCAGACGCAGGAAGTGCCGGTTGCAAGGATAACCGGGGTCCGCCAGCAGCCAGTGTTTACCGGGATCGACCAGCAACGCGCTGGCCAGCAGCAACGCACCGGAGCCGCCCGGCGTGATCAGGATCCGCCGTGGATCAATATTCAGTCCATAGCGTGTCTGGTAGAAACCGGAGATCGCCTCGCGCAACTCGGGAATGCCCCGGGCGGCGGTGTAACGCGTCTTGCCCGCCGTCAGCGCCGCCTGCCCCGCGCGGATGATCGGTTCGGCCGTGGTGAAGTCGGGCTCGCCGATTTCCAGGTGAATCACATCGTGGCCGTCAGCCTGCAATTCGTTGGCCCGCGCCAGCAGCGCCATGACATGGAACGGTTCGATCGCACGACTGCGGGCACTGTAAGGCTGAGCCATTGGTTTTCCTTCGACGGGGAAAAAGAGACGATTCTACCCATCTGCCGGAACGAGCGAGAACCCGTAGCGGTCACAGCCTCAAGAACGCTGGACTGTAACGATATGCGCGTACGCTCCAGGATTGACTAAAATCAGTGATTGAACAGGTCTTCACCACCACCAGACACGGCTTGCCAAACATTTGCAAGCGCCACCCGCCGGGGCCTCGACATCCGGGAGTAGCGCAGGCCGAATTGATCTGGTAAGTTCGCCCGCTTGCAGCCGCAGGGCCGGCAGGTGTCGGTGATGGAGCAATCCTGCGCAATGGATTACAAGAGTAGAGGCGGTCCATTTCATGCCCACCCAAGCAAAGCAACAGCAGCAAGCGACGATCAGCGGCTTCGAACCTTATGTTCCGAAGGCAGGCGAAGAGTACATGGGCGCCCCGATGCGCGCGCACTTCACCAAGATCCTGAATAAGTGGAAACAGGACTTGATGCAGGAAGTCGACCGTACTGTTGATCACATGAAAGACGAAGCGGCCAACTTCCCTGACCCGGCCGACCGTGCCAGCCAGGAAGAAGAATTCGCCCTCGAGCTGCGCGCCCGCGACCGCGAGCGCAAGTTGATCAAGAAGATCGACAAGACGCTTGAACTGATCCAGGACGAAGAATACGGCTGGTGCGAGTCCTGCGGCATCGAGATCGGCGTCAAGCGCCTCGAAGCCCGTCCTACTGCGGATCTGTGCATCGACTGCAAGACCCTGGCGGAAATCAAGGAAAAACAGGTCGGCAAATAATCCCGACCTGAATGAAAAACGGAGCGTGCGAACGCTCCGTTTTTGTTTCTGCCTTTTCTTTTGCTTTTATCGGTGTTGAATGT
>NZ_QAIU01000367.1:7190-8045 GCF_003061205.1 Pseudomonas sp. HMWF006 | reverse complement strand
GCACAGATAGCCGACGCCGCTGCCGAGTTGAAGCGGCAGGCAGCGCGGCCGACGATCAGGATCAATGTCCGGCCGTCCTTCGCCCTGTTATGGCTGACGCCTCGTTTGACAGACTTCTCGACGCAGCATCCGCACATCGACACCCAGGTCGTCACACAGACTCAGTCGCCGGATCCGGTCCGCGACGATTTCGACATTGTCATCCGCCGGGGCCGTGACGATTGGGCGCCGTCGCTCGAGGCGCAAGCGTTGTTCGAGGATGAATTGGTCATGGTCGCGGCGCCGGCATTGATTGAGCGACTGCCGCTGACAAATCTCGCCGGTCTCAGTGCGCACACCTTGCTGACCGTCAGGGCGCGGCGAGAAGACTGGCACCACTGGGCCATGCAGTTCGGCCAGAGCCAGAGCAGCAGCCAAGTGATCCGACAGTTTGATTACATGCATCGGGTGCTGGAAGCGGTCGTTGCGGGCGAGGGCATCGCACTGTGTCCGACCACTTTGCTCGGCACGCATTTGTCGAGTGGTCGCCTGATCTGCCCGTTGCCGGAGCTGCGCATGCCGCTGCCACGCTATTACTACGGTGTTGCCCCGCAAGCGTCGGCGCACACCAAGGTGTTCATTGAGTGGATACAACAACAGCGCCCATGAAAAAGCCCCCCATCGATTACTCGATGGGGGGCTTTTGTGCATCAGCAGCCGTCAGATCAAACCTTGACGATCCAGCCCGCTGGCGCTTCGATGTCGCCGGTCTGCACGCCAGTCAGCTCTTTGTAGAGCTTCTGGGTGACCGGGCCGACTTCGGTTTCGCTGTGGAACACGTGCAGGTGGTCGTTGTAGCTGATACCGCCGATCGGG
>NZ_QAIU01000367.1:0-7180 GCF_003061205.1 Pseudomonas sp. HMWF006 | reverse complement strand
TCGATCAGCGACAGGCGGGTGATGCCTGGCAGAACCGACGGCGAGTTCGGGGTAATGAACTTGTTGTCGTGGGTGATCCCGAAGAAGTTGGCCGAACCGACTTCCTCGATCTTCTTGTGGGTCAGCGGGTCCAGGTAGATGGCGTCGGCGAAGTGCGCCTTCTTGGCCTGGGAACCCGGCATCAGGCTGGCGGCGTAGTTGCCACCGACCTTGGCCGCACCGGTGCCTTGCGGGGCGGCGCGGTCGAAGCTGGAGATCTGGAAGTTGTGCGGGGTCAGGCCGCCCTTGAAGTAGGCGCCAACCGGGATCGCGAACACCGAGAAGATGAACTCCGGGGCGGTACGCACGCCGATGTTGTCACCCACGCCGATCACGAACGGACGCAGGTACAGCGCGCCGCCGGTGCCGTAAGGCGGGATGAAGCGCTCGTTGGCACGAACCACTTGCTTGCACGCTTCGATGAACTGCTCGGTGGACACGTGCGGCATCAGCAGGCGGGCGCAGCTGCGTTGCATGCGCGCGGCGTTCTGATCCGGGCGGAACAGGTTGATCGAGCCGTCCTTGCAACGATAGGCCTTCAGGCCTTCGAAGCACTGCTGGCCATAGTGAAGGGCCGTCGAGCCTTCGCTGATGTGCAGCACGTTGTCTTCGGTCAGGGTGCCTTTGTCCCACTCGCCATCGCGAAAGTACGACAGATAGCGTTTGTCGGTCTTGATGTAGTCAAAACCCAGCTTGTCCCAATTGATGCTTTCGTTACCCATGACACCCTCTATCACTGAACAACCGCCGAAACGGTTCAAGGCTTCTGACGTTTTTTGGATGGGCACAACAATACTTCATTCTTGAGCGGTTTCGCAGCCCGGACTATCGGATGGCACACAGATAAATCGTGTTGCCCTCAGGAATTCGCGAGCAAGCTCGCTCCCACAGGGGAATGCATTCCAAATGTGGGAGCGAGCTTGCTCGCGAAGGGGCCATCACTGCCACCCTCCATTTGACGGATTTACAGGTGTAGCGCATGCCCCAAAGCACGCAACGCCGCTTCCTGCACCGCTTCACCCAAGGTCGGGTGCGCATGGATGGTGCCGCCAATGTCTTCCAGCCGCGCACCCATTTCCAGGCTTTGTGCAAACGCGGTCGACAACTCGGAAACCCCGACGCCCACTGCCTGCCAGCCGACAATCACATGATTGTCGCGACGGGCGACCACCCGCACGAAGCCGCTTTTCGATTCCAGGGTCATCGCCCGGCCATTGGCGGCGAACGGGAAGCTCGACACGATGCAGTCCAGTCCGGCGGCCTTGGCCTCGTCCGGGGTCTGGCCGACCACCACCAGTTCCGGGTCGGTGAAGCACACGGCGGCGATCGCGGTCGGGTTGAATTCGCGGTGTTTACCGCTGATCAGCTCGGCGACCATTTCGCCTTGGGCCATGGCCCGGTGCGCGAGCATCGGCTCGCCGCTCAGGTCGCCGATGGCGTAGACGTTGCGCATGCTGGTCTGGCAACGGCTGTCGATCTTGATCGCCGAGCCATTCATGTCCAGGTTCAGCGCTTCGAGGTTCCAGCCCTGCGTATTCGGTTTGCGGCCGACGGCCACCAGCACCTGATCGGTTTGCAGATTCAGGGTGTCGCCGTTCGGGTCACGCACCTGCAAGGTCCCGTCGAACCCCAGCACGCTGTGCTTGAGATAGAGCTTCACGCCCAGTTGCTTCAGGGCTTCGTGTACTGGTTGTGTCAGCTCGGCATCGTAGGCCGGCAGGATACGATCCTGCGCCTCGACCACACTGACCTCGGCGCCAAGCTTGCGGTAAGCAATGCCCAGCTCCAGACCGATGTAACCGCCGCCAACCACCACCAGCCGCTTTGGCACAGACGTCGGCGCCAGTGCTTCGGTGGAGGAGATGATCGGCCCGCCAATCGGCAGGATCGGCAGGTTGACGCTGGTCGAACCGGTGGCGAGTACCAGGTGTTCGCACTGGATTCGGGTGTCGCCGACTTCAACCGTTTTGCCGTCAATGACCTTGGCCCAGCCGTTGATGACCTGAACCTTGTGCTTTTTCAGCAGTGCGGCGACGCCGGTGGTCAGGCGATCGACGATACCGTCCTTCCACTCAACGCTTTTAGTGATATCGAGGGTCGGCGCCGAAACGCTGATGCCCAGCGCCGAATGCTCGCTGTGATGCTGCGTCTGGTGAAACTGCTCGGCCACATGAATCAGCGCTTTTGACGGGATGCAGCCGATGTTCAGGCACGTGCCGCCCAGCGATTGGCCTTCGACCAGAATCGTCGCAATCCCCAGTTGCCCGGCGCGAATCGCCGTGACGTAACCGCCAGGACCGCCGCCAATAATCAGCAGCGTGGTGTTCAGAGTTTGCATGCCTTACTCCACAAACAAAGTGGCGGGTTGTTCGAGCAAGCCACGGATGGCCTGGATGAAGAGCGCCGCGTCCATGCCGTCGACCACGCGGTGATCGAAGGAACTGGAGAGGTTCATCATCTTGCGGATCACCACCTGGCCTTTGACGACCATTGGCCGTTCGACAATTTTGTTCACGCCGACGATTGCCACTTCCGGCAGGTTCAGCACCGGGGTGCTGACGATGCCGCCCAGCGCACCGAGGCTGGTCAGGGTGATGGTCGAGCCGGACAGTTCGTCGCGGCTGGCCTTGCCATTGCGGGCAGCATTCGCCAGGCGCGAGATTTCCGCAGCGCTGTCCCACAGGCTGCGGGCTTCGGCGTGACGCACCACCGGCACCATCAGGCCAACGTCACTTTGCGTGGCGACGCCGACGTGTACCGCGCCGAGGCGGGTGATGACCTGGGCTTCGTCGTCGTACCGGGCGTTCATCTGCGGGAAGTCGCGCAAGGCAACGACCAGCGCACGCACGAGGAACGGCAGCAAGGTCAACTTGCCACGGCTGGCACCGTGTTTTTCATTCAGATGCGCGCGCAGCTCTTCAATCGCGGTGACGTCGATTTCCTCGACGTAACTGAAGTGCGCGGCGCGCTGGGTGGCGTCCTGCATGCGTTGGGCGATCTTGCGACGCATGCCGATCACTGGAATCTGTTCTTCATCGTGACGCTGGGCGTAAGCGGCGGCTGCCGGCGCCGAAGCGTTCGACTGACCTTGCGCCAGATAGGCCTCGAGGTCCTCGTGCAGCACGCGACCAGCCGGGCCGGTGCCGCGTACCAGGCGCAATTGAATGCCCAGATCCAGCGCATGTTTGCGCACGGCCGGGGAGGCCAGTGGACGTTCATCGGCTTCACGGGCAACCATCGGGCCCTGGCAAACGGCAGCCGGACGCGGTGCAGCAGCGGCGACCGGTTTGCTTTCGATCGTCGCTTCAGCTTTCGGCGCAATCGGCGCCTCTTTGACAGGCGCGGGTGCGGCGGACTCCTTCAAGTTGCCGGCACCTTCCACCTCGATGCTGATCAGCACACTGCCGACCGCCATCACTTCACCCGGCTGACCGCCGAGAGCAATCACCTTGCCGTGCACTGGCGATGGAATATCGACCATGGCCTTGTCGGTCATCACGTCCGCCAGCACCTGGTCTTCAACCACCAGATCGCCAACCTTGACGTGCCACTGCGACAGTTCGACTTCTGCGATGCCTTCGCCGATGTCCGGCATCTTGATAACGTGCGTGCCCATTCAGACCTCCATGACCCGTTTCAGAGCTGCGCCCACACGGGACGGCCCAGGGAAATACGCCCACTCTTGCGCGTGCGGGTAGGGGGTGTCCCAGCCGGTGACGCGTTCGATCGGCGCTTCCAGGTGATGGAAGCAATGCTCTTGCACCAGCGCGACCAGTTCGGCGCCGAACCCGCAAGTGCGGGTGGCTTCGTGCACCACCACGCAACGGCCGGTTTTCTTCACCGACTTGACGATGGTTTCCAGGTCCAGCGGCCACAGGCTGCGCAGGTCGATGACTTCGGCATCAACGCCGGATTCTTCGGCCGCGACTTGCGAGACGTAGACGGTGGTGCCGTAGGTCAACACGGTCACGTCCTTGCCCGGACGGGTGATCGCGGCGACGTCCAGCGGCACGGTGTAGTAACCGTCCGGCACCTGGGCTTGCGGGTGTTTCGACCATGGGGTTACCGGGCGGTCGTGGTGACCATCGAACGGGCCGTTGTACAGGCGTTTTGGCTCAAGAAAGATCACCGGGTCATCGTTTTCGATGGAGGCGATCAGCAGACCCTTGGCGTCGTACGGGTTGGACGGCATCACGGTGCGCAGACCACAGACCTGAGTGAACATCGCCTCGATGCTCTGGCTGTGGGTCTGGCCGCCGTAGATGCCGCCGCCGCATGGCATGCGCAGGGTCATTGGTGCGGTGAACTCACCGGCCGAGCGATAACGCAGGCGCGCCGCTTCGGAAATGATCTGGTCGGAGGCCGGGTAAACGTAGTCGGCGAACTGAATCTCGGCGACCGGGCGCAGGCCGTAAGCGCCCATGCCCACGGCAACACCGACGATGCCGCTCTCGGAGATCGGTGCGTCGAACACGCGTGAGGTGCCGTACTTGGTCTGCAGGCCTTCGGTGCAACGGAACACGCCACCGAAGTAGCCGACGTCCTGACCGAACACCACCACGTTGTCGTCACGCTCAAGCATCACATCCATGGCCGAGCGCAGGGCCTGGATCATGGTCATGGTGGTTGTGGTCATGGCGGTTTCCAACTGAATATTGTTGTTGTGATCGTTCATGTCAGATCCCCAACTGCTGACGCTGGCGCTTCAAGTGCTCCGGCATCTCTTTGTAGACGTCTTCGAACATGGTCGCGGCGCTTGGAATCTGGCCGCCGGCGAGGGTGCCGTACTGCTCGGCCTGTTTCTGCGCGGCAATCACTTCGGCTTCGAGCTCGGCACTGACGGCGGCGTGTTCTTCTTCCGACCAGTGGCCGACCTTGATCAGGTGCTGCTTCAGGCGGGCAATCGGGTCGCCCAGCGGGAAGTGGCTCCAGTCGTCGGCAGGACGGTATTTGGAAGGATCGTCGGAGGTCGAGTGCGGGCCGGCACGGTAGGTGACCCATTCGATCATGGTCGGCCCGAGGTTGCGCCGGGCGCGTTCAGCGGCCCAGGCAGATGCTGCATACACGGCGTAGAAGTCGTTGCCATCCACGCGCAGCGAAGCGATGCCGCAACCGACGCCGCGTCCGGCGAAGGTAGTGGCTTCACCACCGGCGATGGCCTGGAAGGTCGAGATCGCCCATTGATTGTTGACCACGTTGAGGATCACTGGCGCACGGTAAACGTGGGCGAAGGTGAGGGCGGTGTGGAAGTCCGATTCGGCGGTGGCGCCGTCACCGATCCACGCCGAGGCGATTTTCGTGTCGCCCTTGATCGCCGAGGCCATGCCCCAGCCGACAGCCTGAATGAACTGGGTGGCGAGGTTGCCGGAAATGGTAAAGAAACCGGCGTCCTTGACCGAGTACATGATCGGCAACTGGCGGCCCTTGAGCGGATCGCGCTCGTTGGACAGCAGTTGGCAGATCAGGTCGACCAGCGGCACTTCGCGGGCCATCAGAATGCTTTGCTGGCGGTAGGTCGGGAAGCACATGTCGTCGATGTTCAAGGCCAGGGCCTGAGCGCTGCCAATGGCTTCTTCGCCAAGGCTCTGCATGTAGAACGACATTTTTTTCTGGCGCTGGGCGACCACCATGCGGTTGTCGTAGATCCGCGTCTTGAGCATGGCGCGCATGCCCTTGCGCAGGATCTCGACCGGCACGTTTTCAGCCCAGGGGCCGAGGGCGTTGCCCTGGTCGTCGAGCACGCGGATCAGGCCACGCGCCAGATCGGCGGTGTCGGCGGGTTCGACGTCGATGGATGGTTTGCGCACCGTGCCTGCATCGGTCAGATGCAGGTAGGAAAAGTCGGTTTTGCAGCCTGGGCGGCCCGAAGGTTCAGGGACGTGCAGACGCAGCGGTTCATACGCTTGGGTCATGGCTTCTACGCTCGATCTTGTGAATTTCTTGTAGTGAGCTGGCAATCATTCTTGGGTGAAAGAAATCTTGTCCTACAACAATCATAGGCCCGGGCCAGAAGAATATTTCTCTCTGTTTCGTTGCGCTGGAGACGATTTGCAGATAGAAATTCTGCATAAACATAAAAAACAGGTGGTTTTGTCTCATGCGCAAACTGGACCGTACCGACATCGGCATTCTCAACAGCCTTCAAGAGAACGCGCGCATCACCAACGCCGACCTCGCACGCTCGGTGAATCTGTCGCCGACACCGTGCTTTAACCGGGTCAAGGCGATGGAAGAATTAGGGCTTATTCGCGAGCAGGTGACGCTGCTGGACGCCGACCTGCTGGGGCTGCATGTCAACGTGTTCATCCACGTCAGCCTCGAGAAGCAGGTGGAGGAGGCGTTGCAGCATTTCGAAGAAGCGATTTCCGATCGCCCGGAGGTGATGGAGTGCTATTTGATGGCGGGTGACCCGGATTATCTGATCCGCGTGCTGGTGCCGACCATTCAGTCGCTGGAGCGTTTCATGATGGACTTTCTGACCAAGGTGCCGGGGGTGGCGAATATTCGCTCGAGTTTTGCGCTCAAGCAGGTGCGCTACAAGACGGCGTTGCCCTTGCCGGCAAACGGCCTGACGCTAGGTAACTGAAAGTCAGATGTAGTCATACCGGTAATCGAGTTCCGCGGTATAGAGGGTTTGTCGGACGGTAAAGGTTTGCGCCCAGGGCGCCCGTTCATTGGCAGGATGAAAGATCAGGGCGGTTTCGTTCGTGTCTGCCGAGCCAGCTCCATTGGTAAAGCCTGGAGTTCCAGCATGCTGATGTTTCCAGCGTTCCCACAGCAAGTCGAGGTAGCAGTGGTGCAGGAAGAATATCGGATCGTTGGGTGAGGAGGCTTGTGCCATGCTGCCGCCAATCCAGGCATGTACCGGATTGTGCAAAAGGCTTTCCGAGACGTTTTCCCAGCCGCTTTCATCCATCCAGTAAGGCGTTCTGTTCAGGGTCGAAATAACATCCAGCGGGGTGGGCAGTGCGCCGCTTGCCCCCAGATTTCGACGAATGCCGGTGTTGCCAGTGCCCTCGTCCCAGACCCTGACATCGAATTGTGAGTGCTCCCTGGAAAACGGACCGCTGGTGACACGCTGATCTTGCAGGTTGTCACCGTTTGAGCCCATGAAATCCGACGTGAAGGGGTTGTCTGCTCC
>NZ_QAIU01000366.1:0-1506 GCF_003061205.1 Pseudomonas sp. HMWF006 | reverse complement strand
GAGCTGGCTGAGCCAGTTGTCCACGGCCAACAGTTCGCCACCGTAGAGTCGGGCGAAATCCGGGTAGACGCGGGTGTTGTCGACGATGCTGAGCAGGCGCTTGCCTGACCATAATCCCAGTGGGCTCGGCAGGTTGATCTCGCAATGTTCGAAGCTGAAGTGACCGCGTTTGAGCGGGCGCAGGCGATAGCCGATCAGGCTGCGCTGGCCGGGTTGCAATTCGACCGACAGCGGCAAGTGCTCGAAACTCAAACCCTCGGGGACGTGATCGAACACTTGAACCTGCAACGGCTCGGTAAATTCATGCGCGACCTCCAGACTTACCTCGCTCCAGCGACCGAGCGCGAGGCTGCCGGGAATCTGCCGACTGATGCGCACTGCGGGCAGGCGTTTGAGGCGCATTGCATCGAGCGTCGCCAAAGCGAACAAGGCCAGTAGCAACCCCCAGTTGATCGACAGCAGGCTCGCCGGGACATTGATCTCCAGTGTTTGCAAGGTGCCCAGCACGATGCCGATGGCCGCCAGGATCAGCAGCCAGATCAGCAGCAGGCGCGAGGGTTTCACAGGCGCGGCGCCGGGACTTGATCGAGCAATTGCTGCAACACCTGATCGACTTGCAAGCCTTCGATATCCAGCTCCGGGGCGAGGCGCACACGATGGCGCAGCACGGCCAGGGCGCACCCCTTGATGTCGTCGGGAATCACGAATTCACCGCCACGCAACAGGGCGCGGGCGCGTGCGCAACGTGCCAGTGCAATCGAGGCGCGCGGCCCGGCGCCAAGACTCAGACCCGGCCAGGTGCGGGTGCTGCGTGCGAGTCTGACAGCATAGTCGAGCACCTGATCGTCCAGCGGCAAATCGCTGGCGATGCGCTGCAGTGCCTGCACATCCTTGGCCTGCAACACCGTGCGCAGCGGCTGCACGTCGAGCATGTCGGCGCGGGTCGAACGGCTGACCTGACGCACCATGTTCAACTCTTGATCGGCATCGGGATAGTCCATGCGCACCTTGAGCATGAAGCGGTCGAGCTCGGCTTCCGGCAACGGATAAGTGCCTTCCTGTTCGATCGGGTTTTGCGTGGCGAGGACCATGAACGGTTGAGCGATCGGCAGGGCCCGGCCTTCGAGGGTGACCTGGCGCTCCTGCATCGCTTCCAGCAACGCCGCCTGGGTTTTCGCCGGGGCGCGGTTGATCTCGTCGGCCAGCAGCAGGTTGGTGAACAGCGGGCCTTTGCGCAGCTTGAACTGTTCGGTCTGCAGGTCGTACACGGCGTGGCCGGTGACGTCGCTGGGCATCAGGTCCGGGGTGAACTGGATGCGCGCAAACTCGCCGCCAAAGCAGCGTGCCAGTGCCCGCACCAGCAACGTCTTACCGAGCCCCGGCACGCCTTCGAGCAAGACGTGGCCACCGGCAATCAGCGCGGTCAACACGTCGTCGATCACGGCGTTCTGGCCAATCAGTGCCTTCTGCAATTCACCGCGCACGGCCTGTGCCAACTGACTGGCG
>NZ_QAIU01000365.1:7869-10379 GCF_003061205.1 Pseudomonas sp. HMWF006 | reverse complement strand
GGCTGTGGCCATAGATCAGGGTGTTGCAGATCACCGCCGAATTCACTCCGTCTTTCGCCGCCGCGAGGATCAGGTTGTCGATGGCCCCGCGGGCCGCCTTGTCGACGGTCGGTGGCGGCAGGTTGTCTTCGACGTAGATAACGTCGCTGGACTTACCGCCCGAGGCATCGCCGACGATGCTCGAACCACTGGTGTGCAGGAACGCTTTGTTCGAGCCGCGCAACGCGTCGAGCAAGGCTTCGACGGCACCGCGATGGTCGCTGCTGGCGGCGTTGATCACCGCGTCAGCCGCGCGGGCCTGTGCGACCAGCAGCGTGCTGTCTTCGAGGGTGCCGATCACCGGGGTGATGCCCAATGCCTTCAGCTCATCAGCCTGCTCGGCGCTGCGCACCAGGCCCGTGACATTGTGCCCGGCCTGGACCAGACCGGTGGCGATGGAGCCGCCGATAAAACCGGCGGCGCCGGTGATGAATACCTTCATGGAGAAACTCCCTGCGTGAATAAGTGATGGGGCGAGTATCGGCCGCCGAGCGTGCGGGAAACACCCGCCCTCGCCCAATTCACTCTTGCGCAGAGGTCACGAATCAGCCCTTGAAGTCGGCGTTGGCGTAAGCGACGAGTTTGCTCTGGATGAAGTCGAGGAAGCACTGAATGCGCAGTGCCAGTTGCGAGTTACGGTAGTACACGGCGTTAATCGGCTGACGATAACCGCTGTTGAATTCCGCCAGCAGCACCTTGAGGCGCCCGGCACGGATGTCGTCGATGGTCATGAAGTGCGACAGGCAGGCGATGCCCTGACCTTCCAGCGCCAGATGGCACACGGTCTCGCCACTGGAGGCGCTGATCGCCGGGGTGATCGGCCAGCGGTCGCCGTGCACGTAGCGCAGCGGCCATTGGTTGAGGCCTTCGTTCTGGGTGAAGCCGAGCAAGGTGTGTTCGCTCAGATCGGCGACTTGCTGCGGCGCGCCGTGTTTCTCCAGATACGCGGGGCTGGCGACGATCAGCAACGGACTGCAGCCGAGGGAGCGCGCGTGCAGCGTCGAATCGGCGAGGGTGCCGATGCGGATGGCGATGTCGGTGCTTTGTTCCAGCAGGTCAATGATCAGGTCATTGCTGTTGAGTTCGAGTTGGATGTCCGGATAGAGGCGGCGGAATTCGTCGATGTAGGGGACGACGGCATGCAGCATGAACGGCGATGCGGCGTTGATCCGCAGGCGTCCGGACGGGGTTTGCTGGCGCGAGGACAGACGCTCTTCGAGGGCGTCCATCTGATCGAGAATCAGCTTGGCCTGCTCGAAGAAGTACTTACCCTCCTCGGTCAGGTCCATGCGCCGTGTGGTGCGGTTGATCAGCGTGGTGTCGAGCTTGGCTTCCAGCCGTGACAAGGTGCGACTGACCGCCGACGGCGTCTGCCCGACCTGCTCGGCTGCGGCAGAAATCGAACCGCACTCGATCACGCAGACGAAAATCTGCAATTCATCGGATCTGGCTTTCACAGGTATCCCTTGGGCTGATCATCACCCTTGTATTGTGGGGAAGGTATCCAATTGTGGCGAGGGGATAAATCCCCCTCGCCACAGATCACTTGCCTGGCCCAAGGAAATCACTTCACGCCTGGAGGCCAAACACCTCTGTCAGATGCCGCTCATAGCGCGCCACATCGTTCTCGATGTTCGGCCGCTTCATCACGTCGACACAGAGGAACGTCGGCAACCCGGTCATGCCGAGAAACTCATTGGCCTTGTGAAACGGGAAGTACACCGCGTCCACGCCTTTGGCTTCGAAGAAGTCGGTCGGGTCATCGAAGGCCTGCTGCGGTGCGTTCCAGGTCAGCGACAACATGTATTGCTTGCCCTGGATCAGGCCGCCGCTGCCGTACTTCTGCGACGCATCGGAACGGGTACGACCGTCGCTGGCATAGAGGCTGCCGTGGCCTTCGGTGAACACTTCGTCGATGTACTTTTTCACCGTCCACGGCGCGCCCATCCACCAGCCCGGCATTTGATAAATGATCACGTCGGCCCAGAGGAATTTGGCCACTTCTTCTGCGACGTCGTAGCCCTCGTCGATGAACGTGGTCTTGACGTCGACACCGCCGCGATCCAGCACACTCAGCGCGGCTTCGTGCAGGGTGGTGTTGTAGCGACCATCGGAGTGGGCGAATTTTTTACCGCCATTGAGCAACAATACTTTTTTCATGAAAGCGCCTCGCACAGCCATTGGGCTGGAGAAAGATGGGCAAAGGAATGGCGGCAGGTTACCCACCCATCACGCGCGGAATAAGCCACGTGAGCGCAAAATACATTTGATCAAAATGCACGAATCTCATGCCGATTGTTGCAATAGCATTTCCGGCTATCAGTATTTGAGGAGTTGTTTTGATGAATGAACACCACGGTTTTATCCTGCACGCCAAGACACGCCCGGAGAAAGCCGATGCCTTCGAAGCGCTGTTTCGCGCTTACGTCGAACCGAGTCGCGCCGAGCCCGGCTGCATCGAGTACCACATG
>NZ_QAIU01000365.1:0-7837 GCF_003061205.1 Pseudomonas sp. HMWF006 | reverse complement strand
CTGGACGTGCATTCGAATCTGCCGCACATGCGCGAGTTTTTCGAGAACCGCATGGCGTACCTGGAGCGCGATTTCGATATCCGTCGGATCGACATGCTCAGCGCGTCGTCGGCTAGCCGCTGATCAGCAAATGGGCGCCGAGCGCGCCCAGTCCAATGAAGAATGCGCGCTTGAACAACACCGCGCTGATCCGCTGACGCAGCCATTGGCCGAGCAACATGCCCAGCACTGCCGGGATCAGCGCCAACAGCGAGGCACTCAATTCGCCGCCACCCAACGCGCCGCGCCAGAGCAAACCACCGGCCAGCGCCAGCGTTGAAACGGTGAAGGACAGACCCAGCGCCTGCACCAGTTCATCACGACTCAAGCCCAGCGCCTGCATGTACGGCACCGCCGGAATCACGAAGACGCCCGTGGCCGAGGTGATGACGCCCGTCAGCAAACCGCACAGCGGACCGAGCCAGGTTTCGTGGCGCGGTTTGACGTGCATCGCTGGCAGGAACAACCCGCTCAACGCATACAGCAACAACGCCGCGCCCAGTCCGCGTACCACCCAATGTCCACCGGCCATGCCGATCCACAAAGTGCCGACGCCGGTGCCGAGGAAAATCATCAGCAGCATCGGCCACAGACGCTTGAGCAATCCTTTCAGATGCCCGCCAAAGGCCAGTTGCCAGACGTTGGTCAGCGTAGCCGGAATGATCAGCATGGCGGCTGCCTGTGACGGAGCCATAGCCAGACCGAGCAGGCCCATCGCAACGGTGGGCAGGCCGAGGCCGATCACGCCTTTGATCAGGCCGGCGAGGACAAAGGTCGCGATGACCAGCAAAGACAGGGCCAGCCCCAGGTTTTGGTAGAAATCTGCGAGTGTGCTCATGGCGCTACTGTGCGCCAGTCGGGGTTGGCTGAAAATCCGCCATATACTGAGGGTGCCTCTCACTGAGCAAGAGGCTGATATTTTCTCTGGCGCTTCTGGCCCCATCGCTGGCAAGCCAGCTCCCACAGGTTTCAGTGTTGAGCTCTAAATGTGTGATCAACAAAAATTCTGTGGGAGCTGGCTTGCCAGCGATAGGGCCCGCCCCGACACCACCAAAACCTGAGGCTGCCAACCATGCACTTCGACCTCACCGACCTGCGCCTCTACCTGCACATCCTCGACACCGGCAACATCACCGCCGGCGCCGCCCGCAGCCATTTATCCCTGGCCGCCGCCAGCGCCAGAATCCGCGCCATGGAAGCCTCGCTTGGCGTCGATTTTCTTGAGCGCGGCCGCCGTGGCGTCACCCCGACTGCCGCCGGCAAAGCGCTGGCGCAACACGCAAGGATCCTTCTGCAGCAGGCCGAACGCATGCAGCAGGATCTGGCCGAATACGCCCAAGGCGTGAAAGGCCAGGTGCGCTTGCTGTGCAACACCACGGCGATCACCGAATACCTGCCGGAGGTGCTGGCGGACTTTCTGCGCAGTCATCCCAATCTCGACATTGATCTGCAAGAGCTGCCAAGCGCACGCATCACCCACGCCCTGCGCCAGGGCGCAGCGGACATCGGGATTGTCTCCGATGCGGTGGACACCCACGGCCTACAGACCCGCGCCTTTCGCGATGATCCGCTGGTGCTGATCCTGCCGCCGGCGCATCCGCTGGCCGAGCAGCCGTCCCTGACCTTTGCGCAAACCCTGGCGCATGATTTCGTCGCGCTCGGCGCCCATAGCGCGCTGGCCATTCACTTGGAGGAACAGGCGCTGCACATCGGCCAGCGCATGGCGATCCGCATCCGCACCGATGGCTTTGACGGAATCATGCGCATGGTGGCGCGCGGGGCGGGGCTGGCGATCGTGCCTAAGGTCGCCGTCGAGCGCTGGGCCTCGGTGCATTCGCTGGTGTGCCGACCGCTCGACGAGATCTGGGCGAACCGCGCCCTGCAACTCTGCGCGCGGGATTTCGCGCAGTTGCCCGGTTACGCACGGGCCTTGCTCGACGCATTGACGCCTTGACTCTACCGCTAGGGGCAGACTCTATCCTGTGCGCTTCATTTCAGGAGTACACACAATGAGCAAACGAATGCTCGTGATTCTGGGGCACCCCTCCACCGACAGTTTTTGCGGGGCATTGAGCGAGACCTACGTGCAGGCGGCCAAAGACGCCGGGCATGACGTCCGCCTGCTACGCCTGGATGCGCTGGATTTCGACCCCGTGCTGCACGAGGGCTACAACAAGGTGCAGCCACTGGAGCCGGATCTGCTGCAAGCCCAGGCCGATATCACCTGGGCCGAGCACCTGACGTTTGTCTATCCGATCTGGTGGGGCGGGATTCCGGCGTTGCTGAAGGGCTTCCTCGACCGGATTTTTCTGCCCGGATTCGCCTTCAAGTACCGTGAGGGCAAAGCCTTTCCGGACAAGCTGCTCAAGGGACGCACTGCACACCTGCTGGTGACCATGGACACGCCGCCCTGGTATTACAAGTGGATCTATCGCATGCCGGGCCTGCACCAGATGCGCAAGACCACCCTGGAATTCTGCGGGATCAAACCCCTGAAAACCCTGACGTTCGGACCGATCCTGGGCTCCAAACCCGGCCAGCGCGATATCTGGCTCGAACAGGCCCGGGCAACCGCCGCCAGCTGACGTTGCCTGTCTGAACCACTGACGGCGCAGTCGCCGCCGTCAGTCCGCCACCGGGCTGCCGTCGCAGGCCCGTCCGTCGCCTGTGCGCGTCATTTACGCACAGTTGCAATACCTCGATGATATTCGACATATAATCGCCCCCCGATCTGGCATGACGCCTGATCGCGCTACGCCCTGTTTGATCATCGAGACGGACCTTTATGTACATTGGCAAAGCCGCCCAGCTGTCGGGCACCACAGTCAAAAGCATTCGCCATTACGAAGAAATCGGCCTGTTGCCCGAGCCCAAGCGTGAAGGCAAATACCGCATCTACAGCCAGCAAAGCGTTGAAGTGTTGACGTTCATCAAGTGCGCCCAGCAATTGGGCTTCAAGCTCAAAGAGCTGCAGGTGATCCTCAACAACTACCGCGGCGACGAGTTTCCCTGGGACATGGCGCAACGTGCGATTGCCGAAAAAAAAGCCGAACTGGTGTCCCAGATCGGCGATTTGCAGCAATTGCACGACGGCCTTGAAGCGTTTGAGAACAACCTCAACGATGCCCGCCAGGAATGTCAGTTCGAGCGCATCGCCCGCTATGGCGAAAAAAACCCGGGCAATACACTGAACTGAAAACCCTGCTGCACCGTATGACCGGGCTCGCCTGCCGCCTCAGGGCCTGCGCACCCGGTCGGTGGCGAATCAGCCCGGCACCGCCTCTGTCTCTGCCTCAGTGCGGGGGGCCTGAACCGGCGCATGCACTGGCGCAATCGCCGCAAAGAACCACGGCGATACCAGCGTCACCAGCACAATGGTCATGACCCCACTGGAAAACAGCGCCATCGCCACCAGTGCACCGAGGTCGACGATCGGTTTGAAGTCGGAAAACAGCAGCGCCATGAAGCCCACGGAGAAGATCACCACGTTGATCACCGTCGAGCGTCCAACGCTGTGCATCGCCTGCAGAATCGCCGCATCAATTTCGATGCCCTGCTGCACCAGCAGCTTGATGCGCGACAGCAGGTGCACCGCGTAATCGACCACGCCCACCACCAGGAACGTCACCAGCGTCGTGCCGATGTTCAGTTCGATGTTGAACAGGAACATGAAGCCGTAGACCGTCACCGAAGTGGTCAGCAAGGTCAGCATGCCGAGGATCCCGAGGCGCACCGACTTGAGCCAGTACATCATCATCAACGTGACGACCAGCAGCGCCAGGGAAAAGCTCAATACCTGGCCCTGAGTGATTTCCTGCAACACACCGGTCCAGATCAATGGCGTGCCGGCGTGGGTCACTTCGAGGTTGGCGGGTTTGTTGATCAGCAACCAGGCATCGAGGCGATCGAGCATGCCCTGATAGTCGCTGGCGACCGACGAGGTCATGGTGTACAGGGTCAAGGCCTTGGAAAAGTCCGCATTGAGTACGTTGTTCAAGTCGGAGCCGCCACCGTTTTCGAACAGCATCACGTGTTGCTCGATCAGCGAATTGCCCGGCACTTCAAACTGCTCGACCTGCCCGTCATCATTGACCGACGTGACCTTCTCCAAGGCATTCGGCACCCGCAGATAATCCGGATTCATGTCGTTGAGCACCAGGTTCATGCGCTTGACGTAAGTGGCCAGCGAGTAGCCGTAGCTGACGTTCGGCTGCTGCTTGATGAAGTGGTCGAGCTTGTCGATGAACTGCACCACGTCGGTGGTCAGCACCCCGCGCGGCTCCTTGCTGTCGATGGCGATCCAGCCCGGCGCCGTGCCCGCGACCTTCGCGTGATTGATGAATTGATCGGACACGCGAATGTGGCTCTCAGGCTTGAAGTAGGCAATGCCGGAGTCTTCGATATCGACGCGGAAGGTGAACACCGTGGCCAGCGCCAGCAGCGGCAGCACGACCAACAGGATCGGCTTGCGAAAGCGGATCATCCAGGCGCAGAACGCGACCAGGTAACGCGAGATGATCGATTCCTTGTGCACTTCAGCCTTGGCTTGCGCTGGCTGATCCTTGCCCCACAGCGAGATCCACGCCGGAATCAGCAACAGCGAAATGATCAATGCCGCCGTCAGGCCGATGGACATGAACACGCCGAAATTGCGAATGCTGACAATGTTGTTGGTGGTGGAAATCATGAACGTGGCGATGGTCGTCACCGTCGTCAACACCACCGGCACCACCATCAGGCGCTGGGTTTCACGGTTGGCTTCGCGGTTGCTCTTGCCGGCGTTTTTCTGCTCGTAATATTCGGCCATCACATGGATCGCGTCCGAGCAGCAAATGGTGAACAGGAACACCGGCAGCACACTGGTCAGCAGGTCGAACGGCACCCGCAACAGCGCCATCAGCCCGAGGGTCCAGATGGTGCAGAACAGAATATTGAACAGCGGCAACAGCACGCCCAGCGGTTTGCGGAAGAAGAAAGTCAGCAACAGGGTGATCAGCAAAAACACGATCGGGAACAGCACGGCCAGGTCGTGGTCGATGATTTCCTGCTGCGCGGCGATGAAGATTGGCATGCCGGCAATGAAAATTTCGTCCTTGTACTCCGGATGATCGGCCTGATATTGCGCAACGATGCCGCGCACGATCTGATAGGCGCGCAGTTGCGCCTGGGCATCGTCCTGCTTGGTGCCGAGTTCGGCCACCAGCATCGCGACTTTCTTGTCCTTGGACACCACCCCGTCGACCATCAATTCGTTGCCCATGATCTGCGACTCGACCACGGCCGGGTCCATGTCATAGGCATTGAGGGTCTTGTGGATCAACAGCTCGCCGTCGTCGGTCAGGACGATGTTTTCCAGGTCGCCCATCGAGGCCATTTCGCGGATCGGATTGATCCGTTCGGCGAGAAAGGTCAGGAACAGCTGATCGTGCGAGTCCCAGTTCTGGCTCTGCGCATGGTCACGCAAAGCCTTGGCCTGGGCATAGTCGTTCTGGGAAAAGCCGCCCTCCAGGATGTCCCGGGTCAACAACTGCGCGCGGCTGTCATTCGGGTACTTGCCGACGATTTGCGCCAGTTGCTCCTTGTCGGCATCGTTGGCCAGAATCATCTTGCGCACTGACTGCGACATCGAAAACAGCGCGTTGAGCGTCTGCTTGTTGAACACCGTCTGCGGGTTGTTCAGCGCCACCATCACCGAGTCGAAGGTGCCGGTGAACTCACCCTGCAAGTCGATGATGGTCTTGCGCGCCGGGTGGCTTTCCTTGAGCAGATAAGGGTTGGTGTCGGAGACCAGCGCGCCCAGCGTATAGGTGAAATACGCGGTAATCGCCACCAGCAGGAAAACAATCGCCCGCGCATAACGCTCGACGAAATTCAGATATCTTTCCATGATCATGCGGTTCCAGGTCGTCGGGGTCGGCGCTTAGCGGGCAGACACGGCAAATTCCGGCAAGTCACCGGATTTCAGGCCGCGCTTGATCGCGGTCTGGGTAAACAGGCGGTCTTCCAGCGGGACGTTGTACTGCAACTGGTTGAAGCGCATTTCCGAGCGCGTGCCGTCGATGAAGTGTTCGGTTTCACTGAGCACGATGCTGTCGATCGAGTCGATGGTCGCGACTTTCTGCGTGCGCATCTGCTTGATCAACACGCCTTTGACGTCGAAAAAGTCCTGGCGCATGACCAGGAAGTTCTGCTTGTCGATCCACACCTTCAGCTTGTTGTAGCCGGTCTTGGCCAGCACTTCAGGGGATGCCGGTTCGCGCTCGATCACGTAGCAGTCGCGGCCCTTGATCTGCTCTTCGCCGACGAACTTCTGCGAGTAATCCTTGACGCGGATCTTGTCCAGGTCGGCATACGAATACTCACTGCCCATGAACGAGCCGCGCTTGTCGGTGGTGGAGATGCGGCGGGTCTGGCGGCTGACCGGCAGGTACATCCACTGGCTGTCTTCCAGGCCCAGGGTTTCGTGGGGGTTTTCGATGTGGAAGGCAACGTCACGCACGTCGGTCGGCGCGGAAAAGTACATGCTGAATTTGTCGCTGTCCGGGTAGTCCTTTTGCAGGTAAGTGAACTCGCGAACCCGGGTATTGCCCTTCTTGTCATGCAGGATCAACGAGACCTGGGACATGAAGCTGTTACCGTCGTTGCGATCACGCACCTGACGGATGATGTCATCGGCATTGCCGGCTTCGGCGGCACTGGCGCAGGCGCTGCCCAGGATCAATACGGCGGTGGTCAGACTTTTCAAAAACGGCAACATAAGAACTTCCCTTTTCATCGGATGAATGCGTGGGCGCCTGCACCAGCGTGGCGACAGGCGCAATGGGGTTAAAACAGATAGCCGGCCGACAGGCGCAGCTGGTCGTGCTTGCGGTACTCGCCGAAAGACCGCTCAGGTCTGCCGAAGAACACGTCCACTTCCAGGCCGAGCTTGATGTAGTCCACCGGTTTGTAGGTGAAGATGCCTTGCAGCAATGCGTTGTCCTGAAACGGTGGTGAGGCGGCGGCCACCAGACGACTCTTGAGACGGTCCTGCCAATGGGTGCCTTCGGCCGACAGGGTGAACAGCGGTTCGCGCTTGTCCTGCAACATCCCGTCCTGCCAGTCGAGCAGCACTTGTTCCTGCCACTGCGCGGAAATCAGCCAGTCGCGCAACAGGTAATCGACCCCCAGCAATGATTTGACCATCGGCGTGCTGTCGGCACCGTAGGCACGCGTCGGATTGGTCACGCGCCAGTTGTCGAAATACGCCACCTCGCTGCGCACCACGATGCTGTGCCCGGCGTCGATCGCCAGCCCGGCACCGCCCATGGTGTAACGGGGAAACTGCCGTTCCAGCCGAGTGCGACCGTCGTCGGCGAGGCCTTCGACCGCGTACACCGGGTCCTGCTGACGCGCGCTCAAGGCGACAAAACTGGTGTCCACCGCGCCGATCCGGCCGTTGGCGCTCAGGCCATAGGAATAACCCTTGTCACCGTCATAGCCAGGTTTGGAATCGAGCAGGAAATATTGCGGGTCCGGCGCGGCAAACAGTGGCGCGGCAAACTCACTGCCGGCCACCGGCGGCTGGTTTTTCACAAAATCGGTGATCCACAGCGCTTCCAGTTCCCACTCGCCCACCGGTTGCGCAAACCGCACCATCGGCACGGCGATGCGGCTGTCTTCGAGCAGCGGGGTCAGGCCGTCGCGGTAGTCCAGCGGGTTGATCTGATCGAGCACGCGCAACTCATCGGCACGCCCCCAGACCACTTGCTGCCAGCCGACCGTCACCTCGCCATCGCCCAGCGCATGGCCCACATAC
>NZ_QAIU01000364.1:835-1542 GCF_003061205.1 Pseudomonas sp. HMWF006 | reverse complement strand
CCTCCAGCGGTGCGCGGCGCCTGCCGCTGGAGCAACGCTTTCTGAGCAATCTCGATTACCGCGTGTGCAAACCGCAAGGCTGTGACTTCGAGTACGAGTATCCGTACTTCAGCCGTGGCTCGGACGGCCTCTATCACCTGGTGTACTCGTGGAATAACACCTTTATCAAACATGTCAGCTTCAACGATGCCTGGCTGGCGGAGCGCCTGTGATGCTGTTTCTGTGGCAAGCCCATTTGAGTTTTATCCTGCTCGGTTTTGTGCTGCTGAGCGCATTGGCGTTGACCCGACGCTGGCGCCCGTGGCTGTTGCCGGTGTTGGCGGCGCTCGGTTTTATCCCGGTCAATGATCTGCCGCTGGCGGCGTATGTGCGCAGTTACACCGATGACCTGGCAATCACCACGCTGGTGTTGCTCGCTTGGGTCAGTCTGCAGCGCCTGGGCGTGGTTCAGCCGTTGCCGACAGTCAGGCGTGTGCAAGTGCTGGTGCTGTTTGCCGGGTTGGCGGCGGTGCTTTACCCGGCAACTCTGGGGCTGACCTATGTCGACCCTTATCGCTGGGGCTTCAATCCACGGCCAATGATTGTGCTGATCGGTCTGACGGCGCTGGCGCTGTTGTGGCTGCGCAACACCCTCGGCGTGGCGATGCTGGCACTCGGCACGCTGGCTTTCGCCCTGCGGCTCAAGGCCTCGGAAAACTATTGGGATT
>NZ_QAIU01000364.1:0-815 GCF_003061205.1 Pseudomonas sp. HMWF006 | reverse complement strand
ACCTGATCGATCCGCTGCTGGCGGGTTATTGCCTGGTGGCCGGCGCCGCGCTGTGCGTGCGGGAAGTCTGGCGTCTGCTGCGCCCGCTACCCGCCGTACCGACATCTTCAATCTGAATCAGGACACTGAGGTCAATGATGGGCTGGATGCAATCGCGGCGTCTGCGCTATGGCGTGGGTGCGGCAGGTTTGGTGTTTTTACTGCTGGCTTTGCTGCGGCTGGTGTTTGTGCTGGGATTCTCCGGAATCGACATCAGCGAGTTTGTCGACAACCCGCAACTGCGGGAAACCCTTGGCATCGGCTTGCGCTTCGACCTGCGTCTGGCCGTGCTGCTGATGTTGCCGCTGGCGCTGCTGGCCTGGCTGCCGCGCTGGAACCTGACGCGCGTTGCGTTACTGCGCCGCGTGGCAAGGGGCTATTGGCTGTTGGTGCTGGGCGTTGTCGGGCTGGTGTACATCATCGACTTTGGCCATTACGCCTACCTCGGGGTGCGGATCAACGCCACGGTCTTGCGCTACCTGGAGGACGCGCAGATCTCGCAGCAAATGGTCTGGGAAACCTACCCGGTGCTGTGGATTGCCCTGGGCTGGCTGGCGGTGTCGGGGCTGTGGTTCTACGGATTGCTGCGCCTGGAGCGGGCGACGCTGGCGCAGGAACCTCGGACGATCCGCCGCACTTCGCTGGTCTTGGGCGGTGGGTTGGGGCTGGTCGTGGTGTTGCTGGCGCTGCTTGGCCGCGTCGAAAACCTCAACCTGGAAAACCCGGTGCCGTTGCGCTGGAGCGATGCGTTTTCTCCGGCAATGGCCAGATTGCGG
>NZ_QAIU01000363.1:669-3407 GCF_003061205.1 Pseudomonas sp. HMWF006 | reverse complement strand
ATTCTCGGTGGCCTGTCGATTCTGGGTACCAGCGGCATCGTCCGGCCGTTCTCCTGCGCGGCGTACATCGCCTCGATCCACCAGGGCATCGACGTCGCCCGGACTAACGGCTATCTGCACATCGCCGCCTGCACCGGCAACGCCAGCGAAGACACCATGCGCCGGGTCTACGACCTGCCGGAAATCGCCCTGATCGAAATGGGCGACTTCGTCGGCGCGGTGCTCAAGCATCTGCGCAAAGTGCCTGTGGATAAACTCAGCCTGTGCGGCGGCTTCGGCAAGATCAGCAAACTGGCAGCGGGGCACATGGATCTGCACTCGCGGCATTCCAGTATCGACCTGCCGCAACTGGCGGAATGGGCGGCGGCGATTGGCGCCGATGAGGCGTTGCAGCAAGGCATTCGTGAGGCCAATACCAGTCAGCAAGCCTTGGCGATGGCCAGTGCGGCGGGGATTGCGCTCGGTGATGAGGTCTGCCGCCATGCGCTGAATTTCGCCCGCAGCGTGGTGCCGGCGCAGGTGCAGGTCGAGGTGTTTGCGATTGATCGTCAGGGCGGCATTGTCGGCCACGCCGGAGGTTTTGCATGATGCGGATACTGTTGCTCGGCGGCGTCACCGAAGCGCTGGCCATCGCCCGCACGCTGGGGCCAGAACATATTTACAGCCTGGCCGGCGTGGGCCGGGTGCCGACCGACCTGGCCTGCCAGGTGCGTGTCGGTGGCTACGGCGGCGCCGAAGGGCTGGCGCAGTTCATTCGCGCGGAAGGCATCGACCTGCTATTCGATGCCACCCACCCCTACGCCGCGCAAATCAGCCATAACGCCGCCCTCGCCGCGCGCCGGGCCGGCATCCCCTGCTGGGCCCTGCGCCGTCCCGCGTGGCAGCCGCAAGCGGGTGACGACTGGCGCGAGGTCAGCGACTGGGCCGAACTGACCGAAGCCCTCAAACCGTTCCGCCGCCCGTTGTTCACCCTCGGTCGCGAGCCATTGCAACACCTCGACGAAATCCCCAGCGAGCAGTTCTGGACCCTGCGCGCCCTCGACGTCTACCCCGGCAACGAACGCTGCGAAGTCATCGGCGCCCGTGGGCCGTTTCTGCTGGAAGACGAGCGTGCGCTGTTTGAGCGCCGGCAAATTGATGTGCTGATCAGCAAGAACAGCGGCAGCACCGCGACCGAGCCGAAGCTGGAAGTGGCGCGGGAGTTGGGAGTGCCGGTGCTGGTGTTGAAGCGGCCGGTGTTGCCGGGGGTTGATCGGGAGTTTCTGACGACGTCTGAAGTCCTTAATGCACTGCTCACGTCAGACTTTTCCTGATTTCAAATTTATCTGCGAATTAACCGGCTTGTTTTGAGGAAGCAGCCGACTGGTCTTCGCTATCCCCTCGCCCAATACTTCGGTTCCTTTAATCCATCCAGGCAGACAACCGCAGAAAAGCGGCTTGCCAGACTGTATCCCAAGGAATACGACCCTGACATGATCGAACTTGAACGATCCCGTGTATTTTCCGAATGGCTCGACTCGTTGAAAGACATCATCGGCAAAGGCCGAATCATCTCCAGACTTCGAGCAGCCGAACATGGCAACTTTGGCGATTACGGTTTTGTCGGTGACACCGTTTACGAAATGCGTGTTCACTACGGTCCTGGTTACAGGATGTCCTTCACTCGTCGAGACGACGTGATTTATCTGCTTTTGATCGGGGTCGATAAATCGACACAACGGCGTGATATCAAGCGCGCCGTACAAATGGCACATAGCATCGGTAATGAGGAGTAAGTCATGACCGAAAAATTCACCCGTTTCGACGCCGCCGAATACCTCAAAACTCCCGAGGATATGGCGGCGTATCTGGACGCTTGCTTTGATGATGATGAAGGCGATGGCGTACTCATCCGTGCAGCACTGAATGACATAGCCCGAGCTCAGGGCATGACACAGGTGGCACGTGATGCCGGCCTGGGTCGTGAAAGTCTCTATAAAGCGCTGAGCAGCACTGGTAACCCCGAATTCGCAACTATCATGAAGGTCATGAAGGCTTTGGGTTTGAGATTGCACGCCGTCGCGGTTTGATTGATCTGCGACACCAAACCGCACGACGCCTTTTTACTTATCGGCCCTGATCAGGCTAAATAGCGGCGCCTGATCGCCCACCCAACGGATCTGTCCCATGAACCGACACCGGCTCGCATTTGCCTGGATCGCCTGCTTCGCAGTGCTGTTCAACATGCTCGCCATGCCGATGACGGGGGCGATGGCGCAGGCGGCCAGTTCACCGGCCGAACAATTGCTGTGGAGCAGTTTCTGCACCGGCAGCGGGACGAAGATGGTGGCGATCGACATCGGTGCCACCGATCAGAAGGCCCCGAACAACGACACTCATTCGAACATGCAGCATTGCTGGTGCTGCTCGGGCTCGGCGCCATTGGTGGCGTTGCCGGGTCATACACCGCAGTTGTATTTCGCCCGCTACGAAAGCAATCGCAGCGTGGCGCCACCCTCGTTGCAAACACCGACACCGCGCCAGCAATGGCCGAGCCTCAACCCCCGCGCCTCGCCTCTGGTTTGATTTGTTCTCGCAATTGACCTGCGTATCAAATCGTTCTGGAGAACTGCCATGTTGAACAAACTCTTCGTCATCGCTGCGCTGTTGCTGCCTGCGTGCTTCGCCCATGCCCACGAATACAAGGCCGGCGAGCTGGAAATCGCTCACCCGTGGTCGCAGGAACTGCCGCCCAATGC
>NZ_QAIU01000363.1:0-659 GCF_003061205.1 Pseudomonas sp. HMWF006 | reverse complement strand
GACGACCGCCTGCTCAGCGTCGATTCGCCGATCACTGACCAAGCGCAGCTGCATGAGCATGTAATGCAGGGCGATCTGATGAAAATGCAGCAGGTGCCCAACGTGGTGATCCCTGCCGGCGGCAAGGTGACGTTCGCGCCGATGGCCTATCACGTGATGCTGCTCAACCCCAAAGACCGCAGCCTGCTCAGCGACGGCAAACGCTTCCCGCTGACCCTGCATTTCGAGAAGGCCGGTAACGTGACCGTCGAGGTTGCCGTGCAGAAGAAGCCAGCGGAAACCAAGACGCACGATCACGCCCAGTAACCGATCCGGCTGACCACGCCCGTGCGCCCGCAACGCGCCGGGGCGTCCAGCAGGCATCGCCAGAGCCAGACTCTGACCCGCGGTAGCTGGATCGCCCTGTTCGCCATGATGATGATCTTCATCGGCCCGCTGATTTCTCAGTCGATGCCGATGGATCAACACGCCTCGACGTCCATGCCGATGAGCATGGACATGCCCGGCATGGATCACGGTGGTCAAGACGCGCAGCCCGGCGCCGAACATTGCCCGCCGCAATCCTCGCACCACGTTCTGTGGGAAAAATGCGGTTATTGCAGCCTGCTGTTCAATTGCCCGGCGCTGACCGGTGGTGGCAGTTTCACCACGTTCAGCAT
>NZ_QAIU01000362.1:0-5245 GCF_003061205.1 Pseudomonas sp. HMWF006 | reverse complement strand
CAACCGGTGTTGAAGGTGGTCGGTGAGGCGTTGAGCGTATCGCCATTGGGGTCGGTGTCGTTGGCCAGCAGCAACTCACCCGGCACCGTGACGCTGCTCGACAGCACGTTGGTGATGACGTGGTCGTCCATCGCCACTGGCGGCGCGTTGGGGATCACTTTCACGGTCAGGGTCGAGCTGGCGAGGTCGCCGTCGTTGTCGCTGAGGGTGAAGCCGATGTTCTCGGTGATCACCGTGGTCGTGGTTTTCTGTGAGGTGTAGCTGTAGTCACCGGTGTCGAGGTTGATTACCAGCGTGCCGCTGTTATTGGTGGCGATGCTCAGGCTGTTGTTCACCGTATTGAACGTGCCGTGGTTGGTGCCGCCGCTTGCGGTCAGCGACCCCTGACCGCTGTTGGCGCGCGGGTCATAGGTGTAGGTGGTGCCGTCGACCACGATGGATTTGATGAAGCCGCCATCGGCGCCGAACGTCCCGCCCTCGCCCAGCAGCGAACCGGTAACCGGCGCGCCTTCAACGGTGCCGGACAGCACCGAGTTGAGTTGATTGAGGTCGGTGACCACCACCGCGTTGGTGTTGGTGTGGCTGATGCCGTCATACGCCAGCGGGTCGAGATTGGCGTTGCTCACGCCGCTGCCGAGGCCGATCGCGTAGTTCTTGATGTTGTTGGCATCGAGGAAGGCTTTGAGCGTCGCTTCGTCGGCAGTACCAATATCGCCCTCGTTGGGTTTGCCGTCGGAGAAGAAGTAACCGACGTTCTGCGCCCCGGTGAGTTTGCCCGAGGTGTTGAACGCGTTGTACATGGTCGCCACGGCAGCGTCGTAGTTGGTGCCACCGCCAGCGGTGAGTCCGGCGAGAATGGTTTTCGCTGTGGCCACATCGACCCATACCGTGGTTCGGTCGGTGGCGTTGCTGCTGAAGGTGACGAGCTGCACTTTCACATCGCCGAGGTCGTCGTACTTGTCGAGCAAGGCGCTGATGGCCTGCTTGGCCAAGGCCAGCCGCGACAGGCCCGGTACGCCAGAGGCGTCGGCCATACTGCCGGAGATGTCGAGGACGATAAGGATGTTGGAGTCGATCTCCACCGCCGCCACCGAGCGATCCGAGGCCACGGCTTTGGGCACGTCGTCGACGATGTTGACCACGATCGTACTGGTGGTGCTGTTGCCCAGCGCATCGGTGGCTTTGTAGGTAAAACTTTCGCTCAGGGTGTTGGCACCATCGTTGGCGTTCGGCGTGGTTTTCGGTGCCGAGGTCAGGGTGTAGGTGTAAGTGCCATCGGCGTTGAGCTGGATCTGACCGTACGTGCCGGTGGCGCTGCCGACCAGGGTGTAAGTGATCGCGCCGCTGCCGCCGGTGACTGCACCGACCAGCGTGCTGGTGGTGGTTTCGCCGGTATTGGTCGGGTCGCTGCCGGTGACCGTACCGGGGGCCAGATCCTGGCCGTCCTTGGTCAGGTCGAGGGCTTTTTCGTAGACCGTCACGTCCTGGTCCACCGACGCCACGAGTTTGCTGTCGGCGACGTTGATGGTGATGGTGGTGGTGCTTTCGTCGCCATCGCTGTCGCGGATGGTGTAAGTGAAGGTGTCAGTGGCGCCTGGTGGGCTCACCGAGTTCGGGTTGCTGTGATAGACGGCGTTGCCGGCCGCATCGAGGGTCAGGTAACCGAAGTTGCCATTGATGTTGCTGTTGAGACCGCCGATGGCCGAGGTGCCGGTATTGCTGCCGGCACGCACACCGACCACCGTGGCCGCGCCATCGGCCCCGCTGATGTCATTGCCGAGCACGCTGACGTTGACCGTACCGCCCTCCGCCACCGAACCGGTGTCGGGTTTGGCGGTCGGCAAGTCGTCGATGATGTTGACGTTGATCTGCCCGCTGGCGGTGCTGCCATCGGTATCCGTCGCCACCACGTTGAAGTTTTCGGTGAGGCTGTTGGCACCGCTGCCGGTCGGGTGGGCTTCGTTGTCGACCAGGGTGTAGCTGTAACTGACGACACCGGTGGCCGGGTTGTAACCGGTGACGGTGAAGGTGCTACCCAGCGGCGAAACCACCGATTGCGGGAAGCCTGCGGCGACACCATTGGTCACCACGGCAATGCCACCGACGGTGAGGGTTTGCAGACCATCGAGAGCGGTGACGGTGAAGGTGCCGCTCTGGGTCAGCGCCGGGGTGTCGGGGCTGGTGCCGTCGCTGAGGTTTTTCTCGTAGACGGTGAGTTCGCCGCCATTGACGTCGAGGCCGTTGAGCAGCACCGGGTCGTCGTTGTTGTGGATGTTCAGCACCAGGTTGGCGGTGCTGGTGTCGCCGTCGGCATCGGTCAGGGTATAGGTGAACGTCTCGGTGCCGTTGCCGCCGCCATGCAGGTTTTTGAAGTCGGCATCGTTGGGGTTCAACGTGTAGGTGTACGTGCCGTTGGCGTTGAGTACCAAAGTGCCGTACGTCCCGACGACAGTGGCAGGAGTGATCGGCCCGGCATTCGGTCCGGTCGCGACCATATCGGCGCCTTGCACATCGTTGGTCAGCACATTGCCGGTCAGGGTCAGTTGCGTTTCCGAGGCGCTGTTGGCGTTGCTGTCGTTCACGGCTTTCGGCACGTCATCGACGATGCTGACGACGATGGTGCTGTTGACGATGTTACCGAGCGAATCGGTGGCCTGATAGGTGAAGGTTTCGGTCAGGGTGTTGGCGCCGTCGTCAGCATGCGGTGTAGTGGTGGCCGCTGAGGTCAGTGTGTAGGTGTAAGTGCCGTTGGGGTTGAGGACGATCTGCCCGTAGTTGCCGGTGGCGCTGCCGACCAAGGCATAGCTGATCGCGCCGACCGCACCGGTGACCGAGCCGACCAAGGTACCGGACGCGGTTTCGCCGGTGCTGGCCGGATCGCTGCCGGTGACCGTACCGGCGGCCAGGTCCGCGCCGTCCTTGGTCAGGTCCAGCGCTTTTTCGTAGACAGTGACGTCGTTGTCACTGGTTGCATACAGTTTGCTGTTGGCGACATCAATGGTGATGGTGGTGGTGCTTTCATCACCGTCGGAATCGCGCACGGTGTAGGTGAACACATCCACCGCGCCCGGGCCATTCACCGCATTCGGATTACTGTGGTAGACGGCATTGCCGTTGGCGTCCAGAGTCAGGTAGCCGTAGGTGCCGTTGATGTTGCTGTTGAGGCCGCCGATGGCCGAAGTCGAGGTGTCGGCGCCGGCACGCACGCCGACCACCGCACCGGTTACGGCCGGGCCGTCGGCGCCGCCGATGTCGTTGTCCAGAACGTTACCGCTGACGGTGCCGCCCTCCACCACAGACGCAGCATCAGGATGAGCGCTGGGCAAATCATCGACGATGTTGACGTTGATCTGGCCGCTGGCCGTGCTGCCATCGGTGTCCGTCGCCACCACGTTGAAGTTCTCGGTGATGCTGTTGGCACCGTTGGCGTTCGGATGGGTTTCGTTGTCGACCAGGGTGTAGCTGTAACTCACAACACCCGTGGCCGGGTTGTAACCGGTGATGGTCAAGGTACTGCCCAGCGGCGTGGTGACCGATTGCGGGAAACCGGCGGCCACGCCACCGGTGACCACGTTGATGCCGCCCACGGTCAGGGTTTGCAGACCATCGAGGGCGGTCACGGTAAAGGTGCCGCTCTGGGTCAGCGCCGGAGTGTCGGGGCTGGTGCCGTCACTGAGATTTTTCTCGTAGACGGTGAGTTCTCCACCATTGACGTCGAGGCCGTTGAGGTAGACCTGATCGTCGTTGTTGTGGATGTTCAGCACCAGATTCGCCGTACTGGTATCACCGTCCGAGTCGGTGATGGTGTAAGCGAAGGTTTCCGTGCCGCTGCCACCGCCGTGCAGGTTTTTGAAGTCGGCATCGTTGGTGTTCAGGGTGTAGGTGTACGTGCCGTTGGCGTTGAGCACCAAGGTGCCGTACGTCCCGGTGAACGTGCCCGGGGTTACCGGCCCGGTCGGTACGCGATCCGCGCCTTGCACGTCGTTGGTCAGGACGTTGCCGGTCAGGGTCAGCAAAGATTCCGACGCGGTGCTGGCGTTGCTGTCATCCACGGCTTTCGGCAGGTCATCGACGATGTTTACGTCGAGGGTGGCGTTGGCAGTGGTGCCGTTGTCATCGACAACGGTGACGGCGAACTGCTCTGGCAGATTGTTCGCGCCGTTGGCGCTTGGATGGGCTTCGTTATCGACCAGGGTGTAGCTGTAGCTGACCACGCCGGTCGCCGCGTTGAAACCGGTGATGGTCAACGTGCTGCCCAACGGCGTGGTGACCGATTGCGGGAAACCGGCGGCCACGCCGTTGGTGACGACAGCGATGCCGCCGACGGTCAGGGTGGTGACGCCATCGAGTGCGGTGATGGTGAACGTGCCGCTTTGGGTCAGCGCGTTGGCGTCCGGTGCGCTGCCGTCAGTGAGGCTTTTCTCGTAGACGGTGAGTTCTCCACCATTGACGTCGAGGCCGTTGATGATCACCGGATCGTCGTTGTTGTGGATGTTCAGCACCAGGTTCGCGGTGCTGGTATCACCGTCCGAATCGGTAATGGTGTAGGCGAAGTTTTCCGTGCCGTTGCCGCCACCATGCAGATTTTTGAAGTCGGCATCGTTGGTGTTCAGCGTATAGGTGTAAGTGCCGTTGGCGTTGAGCACGAGGGTGCCGTAAGTGCCGGTGAACGTGCCTGGAGTGACGGGGCCGGTCGGTACGCGGTCGGCGCCTTGCACGTCGTTGGTCAGGACGTTGCCGGTCAGGGTCAGCAAGGTTTCCGACGCGGTGCTGGCGTTGCTGTCATCCACGGCTTTTGGCAAGTCGTCGACGATGTTCACGTCGAGGGTGGCATTGGCGGTGGTGCCATTGTCATCGACCACGGTGACGGCGAACTGCTCAGGCAGATTGTTTGCGCCGTTGGCGCTTGGGTGGGCTTCGTTATCGACCAGGGTGTAGCTGTAACTGACGACGCCGGTCGCCGCGTTGAAACCGGTGATGGTCAACGTGCTGCCCAACGGCGTGGTGACCGATTGCGGGAAACCGGCGGCCACGCCGTTGGTGACGACAGCGATGCCGCCGACGGTCAGGGTGGTGACGCCATCGAGTGCGGTGATGGTGAACGTGCCGCTTTGGGTCAGCGCGGTGGAATCCGGTGCGCTGCCGTCAGTGAGGTTTTTCTCGTAGACCGTCAGCTCGCCGCCTTCGACGTTCAGGCCATTGATGACTACCGGATCGTCATTGTTGTGGATCTGCAAAACCAGAT
>NZ_QAIU01000361.1:0-6020 GCF_003061205.1 Pseudomonas sp. HMWF006 | reverse complement strand
GTGTTACCGAGGACCGCAAGCGACTGCAGGCCTATCTGGTGAAGAACAGCCAAGGGCGCAATCGAACGCTGATCGACACCATCGCGTTGAGCCTTTGCCAAACGCCCATGAAAAAGCCTCGCCAGTGATCTGGCGGGGCTTTGCATGATCAGTTTTTGGCAGCGGCCCATGGGTTGATCAGATGAACGCCGCTGGGTTGAAAATCGGCAACATTACGGGTGACCAGCGTTAGCCCATGTACAAGCGCGGTGGCGGCGATCAAGGCGTCGCACTCATTGCTGCGATCAGGCACATGCAACTGTGCGCATCGGGTGGCGACGGCGGTATCGACTGACAGGATTCTTCCCGAGAATGCGGGTTTGACGTGACGCTCGAGCCAGTTACGCAGCATCCCTCCTTGTGCCGGGTCGCGGCGCTCGATACGCAGGATGCCGGTTTCCAGTTCCAGCACCGTGATTGCCGATAAATACAGGCTGGCCGGGGTGACGCTGTTTGCCCATCTCACCACCTGTTTGTCGGCCTGGGGTTTTCGCAGCTCTGAAACTACGTTGGTATCGAGTAGAAACATCAAGACAGGTCCACGCTACGAGGAGTGATGACGACGCGCTCGGGTTCGAACTCGATTTCAGGCGCATTCGGCATGACCAGCAAATCGACGATGCTGGTCTGGCTGCCGGTCAGTTTCTGATACTCCTCGATGCTCAGCAGTACATGGGCAGGTCTGCCACGATCGGTAATGATGACCGGACCCTGATGCGTGGCTTTTTTGGCAGCACTGGTGTCCTGGTTGAATTCGCGGCTGGAAATAGTCGTGATGGCCATCATGTTCGGCCTCCGGTGATTCTGGTGTAGAAACGTTACTACTTTGGAGTTTGTACAGCAATCGAAAAGGTGGATTGCGCACGATCGGTTGTTCACTGTCATAACGGCACCGACGAAAGCGCCTCTTCCAGAGGGCAGGGCGCTGAATGTTGGACGAATATTCGCTGTGTTTTGCTGCCGTTGTCAGGGCAATCTGCCGCCGCCGAGACCGTCCATACCTCCACTGTTACCTGGGCGACCTACGGGGTTTGGTGAGGGTGAGCGTGCGGGCGCCACAGGCGTTTTCACCGGCGTTTCTTCCTGATCAGGGTGGGGCTGCAAACGTTTTGGTACTGTGCTTTCGTCATTTTTTGACATGTAGGCTTCATCCTTGAAGGTTGACCCGATGTGGCTCATCGGCATGGCAAAAACCTACAGGGCAGCGCTGCTCAGGTCTATTGAGCAAATGTCTCAAGGCATGAATGCCAGCATTAAAAAAGGCCCCGCCAATCAACTTGGCGGGGCCTTTTTTGCTTCAAGCGTTTGCCTTACTCGGCGTTCGCTTCGGGTGCTTTTTCGCCGTGGGACAGGCTGTACACGTAAGCCGCCAGCAGGTGCACCTTGTCGTTGCCTTGCAGTTGTTCCTGCGCAGGCATCTGGCCCTGACGGCCGTAACGGATGGTCTGCTGCAGTTGCGCGAAGCTCGAGCCGTAGATGAACGCGCCCGGATGGGTCAGGTCAGGCGCGCCCATGGCGGGGGTGCCTTTGCCGGCCGGACCGTGGCAGGCCACGCAGTTGGCGGCGAACAGTTTGCCGCCGTTGGCCGGGTCAGCCTTGGTGCCTTCCGGCAGTTTGCGGCCATCCAGGTTGGTCACGACGAATGCTGCTACGTCGGCAACACCTTGCTCACCGATGACTTCAGCCCAGGCCGGCATCACCGCGTGACGACCGCCCATGATGGTGGTCTTGATGGTTTCCGGCTCACCGCCCCAGCGCCAGTCGGCGTCGGTCAGGTTCGGGAAACCGTAAGCGCCCTTGGCGTCGGAACCGTGGCACACCGAGCAGTTGGAGGCGAACAGACGGCCACCCATCTTCAGTGCCTGTGGATCCTTGGCCACTTCTTCGATCGGCATCGCCGCGAACTTGGCGAAGATCGGACCGAACTTGGCGTCCGAGCGGGCCATTTCCTTTTCCCACTCGTGCACGCCGGTCCAGCCGGTCTGGCCGTTGGCGAACGCGGTCTGCTTGTCGTTATCGAGGTAGTTGTAGCCCGGCAGCAGGCCTTTCCAGTTGCCCAGGCCCGGGTACAACACCAGGTAACCCAGGGCAAAGACGATGGTGCCGACAAACAGCATGAACCACCATTTCGGCAGCGGGTTGTCGTACTCCTCGATCCCGTCGAAGGAGTGCCCGACGGTCTCGTCCGTCTGTTCGCTGCGCTGGCCCTTGCGGGTCGACAGCAGCAGCCAGGTCAGGGAAAAGATCGTACCGAGACTGAGGACTGTGACGTACAGACTCCAGAATGTAGTCATTCTTTGTTACTCCTAGAAGCTTGCTCGACGTGCTTGATGGCTTCGGGATCATCCGCAAAAGGCAGCAAGGTCGCGTCTTCAAACTCCGACTTGCGCTTGGGGCTGAATACCCACAAGGCCAGACCGATAAAGGCCACCATCACGACAACGGTGCCGAGGCCACGAATCATCCCGATATCCATCGAATTCACCGTTTGCTTTTGATGATGGTGCCCAGGCCTTGAAGGTAGGCCACCAGCGCGTCCATTTCGGTTTTGCCCTTCACGGCATCCTTGGCACCGGCGATGTCTTCGTCGGTGTAAGGGACGCCGAGCGTGCGCAACACTTCCATTTTCTTGGCCGTGTCTTTGCCGTCGAGCTTGTTTTCCACGAGGAACGGGTAAGCCGGCATTTTCGACTCAGGCACCACGTTGCGCGGGTTGTACAAGTGCGCACGTTGCCAGTCATCGGAGTAACGACCGCCGACACGGGCCAGGTCCGGGCCAGTACGTTTGGAACCCCACAGGAACGGGTGGTCCCAGACGCTTTCACCGGCCACCGAGTAGTGGCCATAGCGTTCGGTTTCGGCGCGGAACGGACGGATCATCTGCGAGTGGCAGCCGACACAACCGTTGGCGATATAGACATCGCGGCCTTCCAGTTCCAGCGCCGAGCGCGGCTTCATGCCTTCGACCGGCTTGTTGGTGACGTCCTGGAAAAACAGCGGAACGATTTGGGTCAGGCCGCCAACGCTGACGGCGATGACCATGAAGAAGGCCAGCAGGCCAATATTCTTCTCGACAGCTTCATGCTTCATCAGTGAGCTCCAACGACAGCGATCTGGGCAGCGGCTTCGGCTTCAGCCGGGTTCGAGGCGCGCACGGTGCGCCAGACGTTGTAAGCCATCAGGAACATGCCGCTGGCGAAGAACGCACCGCCCAGGGCACGGACGATGTAGCCAGGGTGGCTGGCCTGCAGCGCCTCAACGAACGAGTAGGTGAGGGTGCCGTCGTCGTTGATCGCACGCCACATCAGGCCCTGAGTGATGCCGTTGACCCACATCGAAGCGATGTACAGCACGGTACCGATGGTCGCGAGCCAGAAGTGCGCGTTGATCAGACCGACACTGTGCATCTGCGCACGGCCGAACAGTTTCGGAATCATGTGGTAGATCGCGCCGATCGAGATCATCGCTACCCAACCGAGGGCGCCGGCGTGTACGTGGCCGATGGTCCAGTCGGTGTAGTGCGAGAGCGAGTTGACGGTCTTGATCGCCATCATCGGCCCTTCGAAGGTCGACATGCCGTAGAACGCCAGCGACACCACGAGGAAACGCAGGATCGGGTCGGTGCGCAGCTTATGCCAGGCGCCCGACAGGGTCATCATGCCGTTGATCATGCCGCCCCAGCTTGGCGCCAGGAGGATGATCGACATCGCCATGCCCAGCGATTGTGCCCAATCCGGCAGTGCGGTGTAGTGCAGGTGGTGCGGGCCGGCCCAGATGTACAGGGTGATCAGTGCCCAGAAGTGCACGATCGACAGACGATAGGAGTAGATCGGACGTTCGGCCTGTTTCGGCACGAAGTAGTACATCATCCCGAGGAAGCCGGTGGTCAGGAAGAAACCCACCGCGTTGTGGCCGTACCACCACTGGATCATCGCGTCGGTCGCGCCCGAATAGGCGGAGTAGGACTTGAAGAAACTGACCGGCAAGGACGCGTGGTTGACGATGTGCAGCATCGCGGTCACGACGATGAACGCGCCGTAGAACCAGTTACCGACGTAGATGTGCTTGGTCTTGCGCTTGGTGATGGTGCCGAAGAACACCAGCCCGTAGGTGACCCAGACAATCGCCAGCAGAATGGCGAGCGGCCATTCCAGTTCCGCGTATTCCTTGGTGGTGGTGTAACCCAGCGGCAAGGTAATGATCGCGCCGACGATCACCGCTTGCCAGCCCCAGAAGGTGAAGGCCGCGAGGCTGTCGGAAATCAGTCGCGTCTGGCAGGTTCGCTGCACGACATAGTAGGAAGTGGCAAACAGTGCACAACCACCGAAGGCGAAAATCACCAGGTTTGTGTGCAACGGGCGCAGGCGTCCAAAGCTCGTCCACGGCAGACCGAAGTTCAACTCCGGCCAGACCAGTTGCGAGGCGATGAAGACACCGAGCCCCATGCCAAGGATCCCCCAGACCACCGTCATGATGGCGAACTGGCGGACTACCTTATAGTTATAAGCAGTCGGACTGATTGCTGTGCTCATTCTAAGGTTCCACGGTTTAGGTGTTTTATTAGGATTAAAATCGGCCGCAAGTATGCAGAGAGCAGGGGGTCATTGCAACGCGCCATGACCTGGGTCAATGCTTTCCAACGCTGATTCTGCGGCCTTTCCATACGCCGCGTAAGGACAAAATTGGCCTTGGACAAAATGTCGCAGCGGACGAAAAAAAGTGAGGGGTTCAGGTCAGTTGTAACGGGGTGTGTTCGAACGCAGTGATCGGGTGACGGACGGTCATCGACGCGACAGCCGGTATCTACCGGGCTTTGCGCCCTGTCAGTCAGGCGATTTGTCGAACACATCGCTCAGGGTCGACCTGGAACCGGCACGGGCCAGTCCGCATCGAGCAAGCGTAGACCCGATTCGGGGGATTCGAAAGGCGAGGGTGTTAAGGGGTGCGACAAAAAGAAGCAGCTGCGAGCTGAAAGCTGCAAGCGACAAGATGGTTCAAGTCGCCTGCAGGATTGTATACAGCGCTGTTGATTTTACTTTGAGCTTTCAGCTTGAAGCTTGTCGCTCAATTGCTCACGATTTTTTGAGAGGCTGTATACATATGCGGCGAGCAATTGCACTTTATCGTTGCCCAGCAACTCGTTCTGCGCCGGCATGTGGCCCTGGCGGCCATGGCGAATGGTCTGCTCGAGTTGGGTCAGGCTGGTGCCATAGATAAACCCGGCCGGGTGCGTCAGATTCGGCGCACCCATGGCTTCAGTGCCTTGGCCGGTTGCCCCATGACAGGCTACGCAAGTGGTGCTGAACGCCTGCTGTCCGGCTTGCAGATCAGCTTTACTGTCCGCCGGCAATGGCAGGCCGGCCAGTTCGTGGCGCACGTAAGCGGCGACGTTCTTCACCCCCGCCTCACCGAGCACTTCGCCCCAGGCCGGCATTGCCGCCATCCGCCCACCCATGATGGTGGTCTTGATGGTCTCGGCACTGCCGCCCCAGCGCCAGTCGCTGTCGGCCAGGTTAGGGAAACCGAACGCGCCCTTGGCATCGGAGCCGTGGCACACCGAGCAGTTGGAGGCGAACAAGCGGCCACCCATTTTCAGCGCCTGCGGGTCCTTCGCCACTTCTTCCACCGGCATCGCGGCAAATTTGGCGAAGATTGGCCCGAATTTGGCGTCGGCCTTGTTCATTTCCTTTTCCCACTCGTGGACGCCGGTCCAGCCGTCCTCGTAGCCGGGCAGGATGCCTTTCCAGTTGCCCAGGCCCGGATACAGGATCAGATAGCCCACGGAAAACACCAGCGTGCCGGCGAACAGCATGAACCACCACTGCGGCAGCGGGTTGTCGTACTCCTCGATGCCATCGAAGCTGTGGCCCATGGTCTGGTCGACGCTGCCCTTGGTCTCGCCCCGGCGAGTGCCGATCAGCAGCCACGTCAGGCCGATCAGGCTGCCGATGGTCAGTACGCAGATCCACGTACTCCAGAAG
>NZ_QAIU01000360.1:12124-14895 GCF_003061205.1 Pseudomonas sp. HMWF006 | reverse complement strand
GACGTGCGCCCGCCGGAACGCTACCTGATGGAGCGTTTCATCACGGCGCCGGTGCTGTTCAGTGGCACGCCCGATGCTGACGGCGTCTTGCTCGACGCTCACCTCAAACCCGACCCGACATACCGGCCGAACCTGCGCCTGGTCTCGCTGGACATCGAAACCACGGAAACCGGCGAGCTGTATTCCATCGCCCTCGAAGGCTGCGGCCAGCGGCAGGTATACATGCTCGGCGTGCCCAACGGTGATGCGAGCAGCGTCGATTTCGACCTCGAATACTGCGACTCACGCACCGTCATCCTGAAAAAACTCAACGACTGGTTTGCCCGCCACGACCCTGACGCAATCATCGGCTGGAACGTCGTGCAGTTCGATCTGCGCATCCTCCACGAGCACGCGCGGCGTCTTGGCGTGCCGCTGAAAATCGGCCGTGGCGGTGAAGAGATGCAATGGCGCGAACACGGCAGCCGCAACCATTATTTCGCTGCGGCGGCGGGGCGGCTGATCATCGATGGCATCGAATCCCTGCGCTCGGCGACCTGGAGTTTCCCCTCGTTCAGCCTGGAAAACGTCGCGCAAACCCTGCTCGGCGAAGGCAAGTCGATCGACAATCCGTACCAGCGCATGGACGAAATCAACCGCATGTTCGCCGAGGACAAACCGGCGCTGGCCAAATACAACCTCAAGGACTGCGAACTGGTCACACGGATCTTTGCCAAGACCGAGCTGCTGACGTTTTTGCTCGAACGCGCCAGTGTTACCGGGTTGCCGGCGGATCGCAGCGGCGGCTCGGTGGCGGCGTTCACCCATTTGTATATGCCGCTGATGCACCGCCAGGGTTTCGTCGCGCCCAATCTGGGCACCAACCCGCCGCAGGCCAGCCCCGGCGGTTTCGTCATGGATTCGCAACCGGGGCTGTACGAGTCGGTGCTGGTGCTCGACTACAAGAGCCTGTACCCGTCGATCATCCGTACTTTTCTGATCGACCCGGTGGGGCTGATCGAAGGCCTGCAGCACCCGGACGATACCGATTCGGTGCCGGGTTTCCGTGGCGCCCGCTTCTCGCGTACCCGGCATTGCCTGCCGTCCATCGTTGCGCGCGTGGCCGAAGGGCGCGAGACCGCCAAGCGCGAGCACAATGCGCCGCTGTCGCAGGCGCTGAAAATCATCATGAACGCCTTCTACGGCGTGCTCGGTTCCAGCGGTTGCCGGTTTTTCGATACGCGGCTGGCGTCGTCGATCACCTTGCGCGGCCACGAAATCATGCTGCGCACCCGCCAGCTGATTGAAGCGCAGGGCCACGCGGTGATCTACGGCGACACCGATTCGACCTTTGTCTGGCTGCGTCGCCCGCATGGCCAGGAAGAAGCGGCGAGCATCGGCCACGCGCTGGTCAAGCACGTCAACGACTGGTGGCGTGCCCATGTGCGTGATGAATACGGCCTGGAAAGTGCTCTCGAACTGCAATTCGAAATTCATTACAAGCGCTTCCTGATGCCGACGATTCGGGGCGCGGAGGAGGGCAGCAAGAAGCGCTACGCCGGTCTGGTGAGCCGCGCCGATGGCAGTGAGGAAATGGTCTACAAAGGCCTGGAAACCGTGCGCACCGACTGGTCGCTGCTGGCCCGGCAGTTCCAGCAGGAACTGTACGAGCGCATCTTCCAGCGCAAGCCCTATCAGGATTACGTGCGCGACTACGTGCGCAAAACCCTTGCCGGAGCGTTCGATGATCGGCTGGTCTACCGCAAGCGCCTGCGGCGTACCCTCGATGACTACGAGCGCAACGTGCCACCGCATGTGCGCGCCGCCCGGCTGGCCGATGAGTACAACGCCGGGCACGGTCGCCCACGGCAGTATCAAAACGGCGGCTGGATCAGTTACGTGATCACCCTGGCCGGGCCGGAGCCGCTGGAAGTGCGCCGTGCCGCGATCGACTACGACCACTACATCACCCGCCAGCTGCAACCGGTGGCGGACGCGATCCTGCCGTTTGTCGACGACGATTTCTCAACCCTGATCGGGGGGCAACTGGGCCTGTTTTGAGTCCAGCAGTTGCAGGGTCCATTCGTCGAGGATGCCGTGGAAGTAGCGTTCGAGTGCCTGATTGAACGGACAGTCCTCGGCGCTGAACTGCGCAAACAGAGTCATCGAGGAGTGAAATTTCAGGTCATCGGGGTGGCCGAAAATTTCGGCAATCGAGCGCTGATGCACCTTCAGTACCAACTGCGTACAGGTTCGCAGCCGCGCGCCGAGCAGGTCGTGGGCCAGATAGGCCTGTGCTTCCTCGGCAGACTGAATGGCGAAGCGTCGGGACATCTCGCTGCCTCCCAGGCCGGCGAGCTGCGGGAACACAAACCACATCCAGTGGCTGCGTTTGCGGCCCTCGTCGAGTTCGCGTTGGACCCGTTCGAACACCGGGTCCTGGGCCTGGACGAAACGTTGCAGGTGGAACGGGTCGTACTGATCAGTGCTTCTCATGACGAAGCCCTCGCCAGCGGCCAGCGACTCAGACCATCGCCAGCCGCTGCTTGCGTTGTGGCGCCTTGAATACCTCGTCCAGCGCCGCCAGATCCCCGGCCTCCAGTTGCAGCTGCGCCGCTTGTGCATTGAGTTGCACGTGTTCCGGGCGGACAGCCTTGGGAATCGCAATCACACCATCCTGACGCAGAATCCACGCCAGCGAAACCTGCGCCGGGGTCACGCCGTGACGAGCGGCAACCGTGTTCAGCACCGGCTCGGCGAGCATCGCACCAGCCTGACCGATCGGGCAGTAG
>NZ_QAIU01000360.1:9025-12114 GCF_003061205.1 Pseudomonas sp. HMWF006 | reverse complement strand
CAGGCGCTGTTGCTGTGACCACGGCAGCAGGTCGAATTCGATGCCGCGTTCTTCGAGGTTGTACAGCACCTGATTGGTGGCGCAGGCCGAACTGGACAGTTCTTCGAGGTCGTCGACATCGAAATTCGACACGCCCCAACGGCCGATCTTGCCGTCCGCGCGCAGACGTTCGAAGGCTTCGACGGTTTCTTCCAGTGGGTACTGGCCGCGCCAATGCAGCAGATAGAGGTCGATGTAATCGGTGCCGAGCCGCCGCAGGCTGCGCTCGCACGCCTGGGGGATGCCTGTGCGACTGGCGTTGTGCGGGTAGACCTTGCTGACCAGAAATACCCGGTCGCGCAGGCCGGCGATGGCTTGGCCGACGACTGCTTCGGCACCGCCCTCGGCGTACATTTCTGCGGTGTCGATCAGGGTCATGCCCAGTTCGATACCTTGGCGCAACGCAGCCACTTCACGCGTGTGCGCTGCACGGTCTTCGCCCATGTGCCAGGTGCCCTGGCCAATCACTGGAACCTGCACGCCTGCGAGTTCGAGGGTACGCATGCCAACCTCCTGTGCTGATGGTCGATACCTTAGTGGGCAGCAGGATAGCGCAGGGGTTCCATGGGGTTCAAAAGCAAGAGCTCGCAGCCTGTATTTTGCATTTCGCTCTCTTTCTTTATTCCTCTACCCGTACAAGTGCGCAAGAAGTTGCGCAGTGCTTTGCCTGTTTTCTAGCCGCTAAGTCTCTGCAGGCCACGTAGATCGTTACTCATGACAAAATGCAGGCGCTCATCCCCGAGGAAGTATGGGGACGGCAAGCCAGTTTCTTCTCAGATATAGGGATGGGTGGAGAGCGGGATAAGAAAGAAAACGGTTTGTTGATGCCCGACAGTGCGGATCAGGCTAAGAAAACCAAGCGCGTTTTTTACCATTGCGGATCGCAGGGTAAGGTCTATAGCCCGATGGTTAACAACATGGTAACGACCGTCAAAAGCAAATATGAGGCTGGTGTCATCGACGAAGCACAGGCGCGAACTCAGATATCCGCGATACAGACAAGATTAAGAGCAAGCCTTTCGGTGCCTGGCACAAAACAACGCCGACTTAGATAAGCAAGGAGAAGGGTTTATGGAATATTACGTGCTTTCTCAAAAGGAAGAGCCTGGTTGCCCGGCTGGCTTCTTACAGGCAGATCTCTACGATAAATTTTACTCAGATACCAAAGGTGTCGAGCATGGCTTTTTTCCTTGGTATGCGGAGAAAATCCATTACAAAACACACACGCCCTATCCAGAAGGTATGGTGCTTATTTCTAAAGATAAGTTCTATGATTTCGATATACGCAGTGTGGCGCGTTTCTACATAGTCAGTGATGATTTCATGTCTGTTTGTAGCGAGCTGGACGTAGGTGTTACTGACGCTGTGCCTATTCAAGTGGTTTCCAAAGGTGGGGAAACTATTTCATCAAAAAGCTACAATGCCGTACTTTTTGAAGAGTTGGATGCGCGCTCGGAGACTGATCCTGCTTCTACTTTCATAGAAGAGGATGGGTTGATTTTCAGGTTCAAAAAATTGGTATTACCTCCCGACTTCAAGCGTGATCTGTTCAAATTCAAGGGGTTGATTTCAGGAAGTAATACACTTATTTGCTCGCGCATATTCAAAGAGCTTGCAAAAGATATTAAAGGAGTAAATTTTACGCCTTTGGAAAGCGTGCTTTGGTCGGCTATCAAGCCAATTTGAATGTGAAAGGTTGACGCAGTTGCAATCACCAGTGAATTCCGCGCGGCTTGCTTACGGATTGCGAGCCTTCGTGAAGGTCAAGCAGTTTGTCATTGCGATCAACCAGCGTGATTTTCAACTGGCGAAAAATTCATCACCGATACCCATTGGTAAGAAGACATTTGGATGCCTGAGTAACTTGGTCAAAGGAGTGACAACATGAAAGACGCCATTCGCTTGGGCGACTCCACTACCCATGGTGGCAAGGTGCTCGAAGCCTTCTCCCGAACCGACCTCAACGGCAAGCCCATCGCCGGGCTTGGTCACAAAGTCAGCTGTCCTCTGTGCAAAGGCATTTTTCCGATAACCGAAGGTAGCAGCACCTACACCGTCGATGGCACGCCCATCGCGCTGGACGGCATGAAGACCGCCTGCGGGGCCGCGCTGATTGCCAGTGGCCCGAAAGGAGCGGTGGTCAGTTGAATTCGCGAGGGTGAGCTCTTCGTTCGCCCTCATGAATACCGCAAGTAAACAACCTGGCTTCATCCATTAAAGGAATAAACATGAAGAACACCGCTTTGATCCTCGCACTGATCGCCGCTATCGGCACTGTCAATGTCGCTCACGCAGAAGAGCTGGATGCCGCTACGTTGAAAGGGATGTACGACACTGGGCGCAACATGTCCGGGCTGATTAACCATTGCGTGGACAAGGGCTTCCTGAAAGCTGAAAGCACAGTGAACGCCAATAAAATGGTGGCGTATGTTGCCGGTGTTCCAGGTCAGATGGACAAAAGCGATGGCGACAAGAATGAGGCCCATGGTCGTAAGGGTGAGGTGTTTGCCGATGGTGAATACAAAAGCCTGGAGGCCAATCTGCCGCCGAGTCTGACGCTCAAGCAATGGTGCGCGCAGGCGGATCAAGGCATGCGCCAGGGATTGGAGCGTGTGGGGCTGTAATCCATCGAGCGTTCCCACGCTCTGCGTGGGAACGATCAGCGTTGGAGGTTATTTAGCGGAGAACTTCAGCACCACGCTCTGCTTATAAGCCTGCCCCGGATCAAGCCGAGTACTCGGGAAATTCGGCTGATTCGGCGAATCCGGATAGTGCTGTGTCTCCAGGGTAAACGCGCCCCAGTGCGGATAGACCTTGCCACCCTTGCCCTTGACCGTGCCGTCGAGGAAGTTACTGGTGTAGAACTGCACGCCAGGTTCCGTGGTGAACAGCTGCAGAACGCGACCGGACTGCGGGTCACTCACCTCAGTGGCAACCTTACTGATATCGCCCTTGGTATCCAGCGCCCAGTTGAAATCAAACCCACCCTGTTTTGGCTCGGCAAATTTCAGCTGCGGATGATCAGCCTTGATGTGCGTACCGATCGCGGT
>NZ_QAIU01000360.1:0-9015 GCF_003061205.1 Pseudomonas sp. HMWF006 | reverse complement strand
GGTCGGGATCAGCTTGGCGGTGACCGGGGTGTAATGACTGGCGTGCAAGGTCGCGACCTGTTTGAGAATGTCGCCATTGCCGGCGCCGGCGAGATTGAAGTAGCTGTGGTTGGTCAGGTTGAGCACGGTCGGCTTGTCGGTGCTGGCCTTGTAGTCGATGCGCAGTTCGTTGTTGTCGGTGAGGCGATAGGTCACCTCGGTGGTGAGGTTGCCGGGGAAACCCATTTCACCGTCCGCCGACAGATAAGTCAGGGTCACGCCCACTGAATCCTTGTCCCGGGTTTCCTGCGCCTGCCAGACCTTCTTGTCGAAGCCCAGCGGGCCACCGTGCAGCGCGTTGGTCTTGTCGTTTTGCGGCACTTGATAGCGTTTGCCGTCGAGTTCGAACGTGCCGTCAGCCAGGCGATTGCCGAAGCGCCCGATGGTCGCGCCGAAGTACGCGGTGCCTTTCTGATAGCCCTGCACATCGTCGAAACCAAGCACCACATCGTCGAACTTGCCGTGCTTGTCGGCGACTTTGAGCGATTGCAGGGTCGCGCCGTAGGTGATGACGGTGGCTTGCATACCGTGGCTGTTGCGCAAGATGTATTGCTCGACGGGCGTGCCGTCATTGGTTTTACCGAAAGCCTTGTGTTCAGCGCTGAGGCCGGCTGCGTTAGCGGAAAGGGTAGCGATCATCAGGGACAGTCCGAGGCCGGATAACAGGTGACGTGATTGAAGCATGGTAGACCTTCCTTTTTTGTTGTTGTTTTCAAATGGCGGATGACCCTGTGCAGGTGTCATCGCCATTAGTCATTCTAATTTAGGTTAAACAGAAGATTTATAGTTGATTGGTCGGTTATTTCAATAATAAAGACAGACTAATTGCCGGGAGGGACAGTGCCGAAGGTCGGCTGGTGACGCGCATCACTGCACTTTTGCGCAATCAGCGGCTCTATCCATGGCCAGGATGCGGCGACGCCCGCCGCTCAGGAATGTGTCTGTTCGAGTATTCATGCCGAGAGTTTTTTATCCGATCACTGCGTTTTTTCGTCGCCCATGCCTGCTGCTGGTCTGCCTGTCGTCGCTGATGTTCAGCGGTTGCAGTCATCAGGACGGCAACGGTTTCTTCCATCAGATGCGTGAAGGTCAGCCGCAGGAATTTCTGCAGACCAGTGTCGACCGCATGGCGACCCTGGCAATGCGCGACAACCTCAACAGCCTTTATCGCCTGATGGGCAAGTTGTACCTGCGCAACCCGGAAGAGCTGCGCAAGTCCGGGTTTCTCGACATCAACACCGCCGTCAAACAGGTGCGGCTGGCCATCGAGCAGCAGCAACCGTTGCCGGTGCTCGGCAATCGCAAGGATCTGGCGGCGCTGAGCTATGCGATGAGCCCGGAGTTTCTCGGAGACCGGGTCGGCGCGTTCATCTATGCGATCGGCAGCATGCTGGTCACCGCACATGGCAATCGCACTGAGTTCTACATGACCGACGCGATCAATCCGACGTTCGTTCACAATGCTGCGCGCAATATCGAAAAAGCTACGTGGATTTTGTCTCAGCGGCAGAACAAGGAAGGTCAGCCGCTGCTGTTTTCCAATGAGATCTCGGAGGAGGGCACCAATCTGAGTTTCGCCACCGAATTCAGCAAGATCGTTGCGCGCCTGGATTTGCTCACGCAGATGCTCGATGAGCGGTATCGGCGGATCGGACTTAATTACGCGCAGAGTTTGCTGTTCCTGAATTTCCTGCCGGTGCAGTGAGTTCGGCGCGGTGATGGCAATCAATGCAGCACAACACTTGTGCGAGCTGGCTTGCCAGCGATGGCGGTGGGTCAGGTAAAACAATGTTGCCTGTCCTGGCCTCATCGCTGGCAAGCCAGCTCCCACAAGGTGTTGTGCTGCACATTGACTCAATAGCGAACGCGGTTTTTGTATACAATCTGGCGCCGCTATTGACCAAAATGGAGCCTTACCGTCATGACCGACCCCGCAAGTGCCGATTTCAGCCGCGTCGACCGCGCTGCCATGGCGGACAGACTGCCCTATGCTGCCTTGTTGGCGTTCGCCATGACCGGTTTCATCGCCATCCTCACTGAAACCCTGCCGGCCGGGCTGCTGCCGCAAATCGGCGCCGGGCTCGACGTCAGCGAAGTGCTCGCCGGGCAACTGGTGACCTTGTACGCGCTGGGTTCGATTGTCGCGGCGATTCCGCTGACCGTTGCCACGCGCCGCTGGCCTCGACGGCGAGTATTGTTGCTAACTGTTGGCGGCTTTTTGCTGTTCAACACCATCACCACGTTCTCCAGCCATTACGGTTTGACCCTGGCTTCACGCTTTCTCGCTGGCATGGCGGCGGGGCTGTCGTGGGGGATCATGGCCGGTTACGCCCGCGGCATCGTGCCGGTGCATCAACAGGGCCGGGCACTGGCGATCGCCATGCTCGGTACCCCGGTGGCGTTGTCACTGGGCACGCCGGCGGGAACCTGGCTGGGTAATCTGATCGGCTGGCGCGCTTCGTTCGGGATCATGTCAGCGCTGGCGCTGGTCCTGGCGGCGTGGATTGTCATCGCGGTGCCGGACCGTCCGGGTCAGGCCCGTGCCGAACGTCTGCCGCTGATGCACTCGTTGCGGCTCCCCGGTGTGCGCCCGGTGCTGTTCGTGGTGCTGACATGGATGCTCGGGCACAACATTCTCTACACCTACATTGCGCCGTTTCTGCAGCAGGCCGGTCTGGCCGAGCGCGTCGATCTGGTGCTGCTGGTGTTCGGCCTGTGCTCGCTGCTGGGGATCTGGATCATTGGCCTGCTGGTGGATCGCTGGCTGCGCTGGCTGACGTTGATCAGCCTTGCGGTGTTTGCGTTGACGGCACTGGTGCTGGCACTGGCTGCGCCGTCGCCGCTGATCATTTACGCCTGTATGGCCGTGTGGGGCCTGTCGTTCGGCGGCTCGGCGACGCTGTTGCTGACGGCGGCAGCGGATTCGGCGGGCGAACATGTGGATGTGGTGCAGGCGATGCTCACCACCTCCTGGAACGTGGCGATTGCCGGCGGCGGCTTGTTTGGCGGCTTGTTGCTGGATCGGGCATGGGTGATCTCTTTTCCGTTTGCACTGCTGATTTTGTCGCTGATTGCCCTGGCCACAGTGTGGATCAACAAAACCCACAGCTTCAAACCGGGCCGGAGGGTGCACTGAGTCTTGTGCATCACCCATTCCCTGCGGGAGCTGGCTTGCCAGCGATTGCGGTGTGTCAGGCAACGGAACAGCTGACTGATACGACCTCTTCGCGAGCAAGCCCGCTGCCACAGGTTCCTGCGTCGAGGTCGATATGGCATAACCATAGACCGCATTGATATATGTGGTTATAAGAAAAATCGCTATGCTGCGGGCCAGATTTTTCCTGTCGTTTTTCTGGACGTCTTAATGGAATTGGCAAATTTCGGCCTGGTGATTGCCGGGCTGGTGGTGGGTTTTATTGTCGGCATGACCGGTGTCGGCGGTGGTTCGTTGATGACGCCGATCCTGCTGTGGTTCGGCATCAACCCGGCAACGGCGGTGGGCACTGACCTGTTGTACGCGGCCATTACCAAATCCAGCGGCGTCCTCGTTCACCGCAAGAACAAAAACATCGACTGGGCCATCACCGGCTGGCTGACCCTTGGCAGCGTGCCGGCGGTGGCCATGACCTTGTGGTTTCTCAGCACCCTGCACACCGCCCCTGAGGCGATGAACGCGATCATCAAGCAAGCCCTGGGCTACGTGCTGTTCGCCACGGCGTTGGCGATTCTGTTCAAGAAACGCTTGCTGGAATTTGCCCACAAACGCGCGGGCGGCAACTACAACCCGAACGGTGTGCGCTTGAACGTGATGACGGTGATCACCGGTCTGATCCTCGGCACCATGGTCGCCCTGACCTCGATCGGCGCTGGCGCCCTCGGCACGGTCGCGTTGTTCATTCTCTATCCGCTGCTGCCGACCCGACGTCTGGTCGGCACCGAAATCGCCCACGCCGTACCGCTGACCCTGGTCGCCGGCCTTGGCCACGCGAGCATGGGCAACATGGATTGGGGCGTGCTGGGCTTCCTGCTGATGGGCTCGCTGCCGGGCATCTGGCTCGGCAGCCACCTGACCGGGCGCATTTCCGATGAAGTGCTGCGCCCGTGTCTGGCGACCATGCTGTTGTTGATCGGCTACAAGCTGGCGTTCTGAACCGGCCATGCCTGAAACCACCGTCCATTGCGAAGGTCGTCTCGCCATCACCGTTGAGCCGCGTGAGATGCGCATGAGCCATTGGCTGTATGCGCCGCGCGTAGTCGATGTGCAGCGTCAGCGAGTGCTGCTGGATCTGAGTGAGAGCCTGTGGGATTTGCTCGGTACCGCCGATGAGGCTGCCGATAGCATCGTGCTGGTGCTGCGCAAGTACCCGGGCGATCGGGCGTCGGTGATGCTGAGCGTTGAACTCGACAGTGGTGAACTCAAGCTCGGCGGACAACCCGTCGCCCCTTCGCAATTACTCTCGGCGCTCGATTCAATCCTCGCCTGATGCTGCACTAACCTTGCTCCCTCACCACAAGGTTAGTGTTTGATCACGTACTTCATGACCGTCACTGGCAGGTCGTCGTACACCAGTTCCTCTATCACCTCCCAACCCAGCTGCGCATACAGCGATTGCGCCGCGTCGGTGTACAGATACAACTGCGAAACGCCGAGCGCCGCCGCTTCATCGACGATCCTGTTGACCAATTGCGATGCGACCCCGCGTCCCCGATCTTCAGCCTTCACATAAACCCCTGCCAGCCACGGCGTCAGTTGCGGGCGGATCTTCATGTCGCTGTCGATCAGCAGCGCACCACCGAGCAATCTGCCATCCTCGATGGCCACCACCACGCTGGGAATCGCGCCCTTGCCGCAGGCTGCGCGCATCCGTTCGGTGCGGGCCTCAAGGGTATCGCCGGGGCGGAACTCGCCCCATTCCTTGAAATTGAGTTCGGCCAGTTCTTCAATCAGATGCGGGTGATCGCACAGGTAGTCGATGTACATACGCAGAACTCCTTTTCGTCGGTGAACAGCCACCCTAATGCGGTCATCAAAGGTAATCAAATCCACGTCACGATTGCGCGCAGCTGGTTGCGCAATGTCGTGGCTGTCCTAAGCTTCTGACAAGGCGAAACATATTTGCCGGGCGTGCCCGGAACAATCGCCACGATGCGCAATCATTAGAGCGTGGATATCAAAAGGAGATGCGCATGCTCATCAGGTCACTGACCCTGACACTCTTGCTGGCGATTGCCGGCCCCTTGTTCGCCGCAGATAACGATTCGCCCATCGCCGGGGATATGGGCAGATTCCGACCATTGATCGTGATTGCCTCCAGCACCGTCGATCCGGTATGGGTAGGCCTGAAAAAGTCGCTGGAAGATCCCGCGAACAAGAAGGGCATCGCCGACCGCAATATCAAGGTCTACACCATCCTCAATATGGCCGGTCAACTCGACGGCAAGGACCTCGGCCAGCAGGACACCATGGCCTTGTTGCGCTCGCTGAAGCTGGGCGCCGGGGCGTATCCGAAAGTGTTTCTGTTGGGCAAGGACGGCGAGACCAAGCTCTCGGCCTCGGGCGATGAAGCAAAATCGGTGGACCTGAAGAAAATCTTCGACACGGTCGATGCACTGCCAGCCACCGAGAAGGACATCACCCCACCGTCTGTGGCGACGCCCCCCGCGACTACCGAACCGGCCACGACGAAAGGCGCCAAAAACGCCAAGCCGACCAAACCGGCGAAACCGGCCAAGCCACCTGAAATGCCGGATGATTGATGAGTAGCACCCTGTGGGAGCGGGCTTGCCCGCGAAGAGGTCCGTACAGTCGACATCAGCTTTGACTGACAAGGCGCCTTTGCGGGAACTGGAAAATGGGCGACCGGTGCAGGTCGCCCATTTTTTATTGCCTGGCACAAAGCCCGTGGCTCGCGGTCAGTCAGTGACCGCGCTGAGGATTTTGTGGGCGATCTTCACCCGGTCAGGAATCGGAAAGTTCTTGTTGGCCATGATCACGATGCCAACATCCTTGGCTGGCACAAACGCCACGTAAGTCCCGAATCCACCGGTCGAGCCGGTCTTGTTGATCAGCACGTCAGCCGGTTGCGGTCGCGGTGGATTCAGCCACTGCACCTTGTGCGCTTCCATGGCCATTTCCGTCGAATTGCCCGCGAGCAAGCGATCGAGGCTGATCGGGTAGCGATACATTTCCCAACCCAGGCCCTGGGTCATATCGCCGACGGTGTAATAACCGGTGTGGGTGTTGGCGATGGTTTTTTGCAGGGATGCTTCAAGCGTTTCAGGTTTCAGGTTGGCCTGAACGTAACGCAGCATGTCCACCGCACTGGTTTTAACGCCATAGGCTTGCGAGTCCAGCGCACCGGACGTGACGCGAACCGGTTTGTCGTGCTTGTCATAGCCCTGCGCATACAGGTCCATTTGGCTGGCGGGAACGCTGAGGTAGGTGTGTTGCAGGCCCAGTTTCGGCAGCAGGGTTTGCGTCATCGCCTGATCAAAAGGCTGGCCGAGGGTTTTCGCCGCCAGATAGCCGAACAGGCCCAGGCTCGGGTTGGAGTACTGGCGATGGCTGCCGGCAGGATAGACCGGTTTCCATTGCTGGAAATAGCCGAGCATCTGCTCAGCGGAATCCGCTTCGCTCGGGAATTGCAGAGGCAAGCCGCCGGCGCTGTAGGTGCCCAGTTGCAACACACTGATGTTGTCGAAGGCACTGCCTTGGAGCGCGGGCCAGAGCGTGCTGGCCTTGGTCGCCAGGTCGAGTTTGCCGTTGGCCTGGGCGTAACCGGCGAGGGTGGCGGTGAAGGTTTTGCTCACCGAGCCGATTTCGAACAGGGTGTTTTCGCTGACTTTCTGTCCGGTATCTTTGGTGGCGACGCCGTAGTTAAAGTAATGCGCTTGGCCGTTGACCGTCAGCGCCACGGTTAGGCCAGGGATGTTCTGTTGCTGCATCACCGGTGTCACCGCCGCGTTGACCAGCGCTTGCAGTTGCGCATCGGAAGGCGGTGCGGCCATGCAGGTCGTCGCGCCAAAAAACAGTCCGAAAGTACTGTAGGAAAAGAGTTTGCCAGAGTTGATGAATGACATGAATGAACCACTCTCCATGAGTGTTGATGATGGTATCCCGCTACACTGCGGGCGATTTCCCCGTCGGGCGACTGATCAGCGCCGCCAATTTAGTCAGCGCGGCGCCAATCGACAAACGACGAAAACTCGCAGCAGCCATTAGAAAAATTTGGGACTGAGCATGATTCGACCACAATTGCCGCTCAACGCGCTGCGCGCCTTTGAAGCGTCCGCACGCCATTTGAGCTTCACCCGTGCGGCCGTCGAGTTGTGCGTGACCCAGGCGGCAGTCAGTCATCAGGTGAAAAGCCTCGAAGCGCAGCTCAACGTTACCCTGTTCAAACGCCTGCCCCGCGGGCTGATGTTGACCAGCGAAGGCGAAACCCTGTTGCCGGTGCTGAACAGTTCATTCGATCGCATTGCGCAGATTCTCGAACGTCTTGCCGGTGGGCAGTACCGCGAAATGCTGACGGTCGGCGCCGTTGGTACGTTCGCGGTGGGCTGGCTGTTGCCGAGGTTGGCGGACTTCCGGGCGAAACATCCGCTCATAGATTTACGGCTGTCGACCCACAATAATCGCGTGGACGTCGCTGCTGAAGGGCTGGATTACGCGATTCGCTTTGGCGCGGGGGCGTGGCACGGCATTGAAGCGACGCGGTTGCTTGATGCGCCGCTGTCGGTATTGTGCGTGCCGGAGATCGCCCGGCAACTGCGCACGCCGGGCGATCTGTTGCAGCACACGTTGCTGCGCTCCTATCGCACCGATGAATGGCCGCAATGGTTTCACGCGGCAGGCCTGGCGACCCACGCGGCGCCACCGCAGAGCATTGTCTTTGACTCGTCGCTGGCGATGATGGAGGTGGCATTGCAGGGCAGCGGGGTGGCGCTGGCGCCGCCGCTGATGTTTGCCCGGCAACTGGCGGCCGAGACGATCTGTCAGCCGTTTGCAATCGAGATCACCACCGGGAGTTACTGGTTGACGCGGTTGCAGTCGCGGCCGGAAACGGCAGCAATGCTCGCCTTTAAAAACTGGCTGCTGCAAATCTCTGGTTAATGCAAAACCCCTGCAGGAGTGAGCCTGCTCGCGATGGCGGTGTGTCAGTCAACATTGATATCAACTGACACGCTGCCATCGCGAGCAGGCTCACTCCTGCAGGGCGGCTGGGCGACTCAAAAGCGTCAGCGCACCAGACACGGCCGCTTGTTATCGAATCGCCAGCCCGGAATCAGAAACTGCATCGCCACGCTGTCATCCCGCGCGCCAAGGCCCATGCCCTTATACAGTTCGTGGGCCTTGGCCACCTGATCCATATCCAGCTCCACGCCGAGCCCCGGCTTGTTCGGCACCTGGACACAGCCGTCGACGATTTGCAGCGGTGCCTTGGTCAGGCGCTGACCGTCCTGCCAGATCCAGTGGGTGTCGATGGCCGTGATCTCGCCGGGCGCGGCAGCGGCGACGTGGGTGAACATCGCCAGAGAGATATCGAAGTGATTGTTGGAGTGCGAGCCCCAGGTCAGGCCCCACTCATGGCACATCTGCGCCACGCGCACCGAACCTTGCATGGTCCAGAAGTGCGGGTCGGCCAAGGGAATGTCCACTGACTGCAGCTGGATGGCGTGGCCCATTTCGCGCCAGTCGGTGGCAATCATGTTGGTCGCGGTTTTCAGCCCGGTGGCGCGGCGGAATTCAGCCATGACTTCGCGCCCCGAATAACCGTTTTCCGCACCGCACGGGTCTTCGGCGTAAGCCAGCACGTGGTGTTGATCGCGGCACAGGCGGATCGCTTCTTTCAAGGACCAGGCGCCATTCGGATCGAGGGTGATGCGTGCATCCGGGAAGCGTTCGGCGAGGGCGGTGACCGCTTCGATTTCCGCATCGCCGCTGAGCACGCCACCCTTGAGTTTGAAGTCCTTGAA
>NZ_QAIU01000359.1:9108-9823 GCF_003061205.1 Pseudomonas sp. HMWF006 | reverse complement strand
CGCTGGATCTGCCCGAGGGCAATTCCATGCGAGCGCCGGGTGAAGCTCCAGGCCTGATGGCACTGGAGATCGCCATGGACGAGATGGCCGAGCAGCTCAAGCTCGATCCGGTCCAGTTCCGCATCCTCAACGACACCCAGGTCGATCCGGTGAAAACCGAGCGTCCGTTCTCCCAGCGACGCCTGATCGAATGCCTGCAGACCGGCGCCGAAACATTCGGCTGGAATCAACGCGCTGCCCCCCCCGGCAGCCGCCGCGAAGGCCGTTGGCTGATCGGCATGGGCGTCGCCGCAGCGTTCCGCAACAACCTGCTGCTCAAGTCCGGCGCACGGGTGCGTCTGGAACGTGATGGCAAGGTCACGGTGGAAACCGACATGACCGACATCGGCACCGGCAGCTATACGATCATCGCGCAGACGGCGGCCGAGATGATGGGGGTGGCATTAGAGGATGTCGTGGTGCGCCTGGGCGATTCGGATTTTCCGGTGTCGTCCGGTTCCGGCGGACAATTTGGCGGCAACTGCTCGACGGCCGGGGTGTATGCCGCGTGCATGAAGTTGCGTGAAGCTGTCGCTGGCAAGTTGGGCATGGCAGCGGATCAGGCAACGTTCGTCGACGGCCAGGTGAGCGTCGGCAGCAAGCGCGTGCCATTGCGCGATGCCGCGCGCGATGGTGTGGTGGTGGCTGAGGACAGTATCGAATTCGGCGACCTGGA
>NZ_QAIU01000359.1:6302-9071 GCF_003061205.1 Pseudomonas sp. HMWF006 | reverse complement strand
TCCTCAACCCGAAAGCAGCGCGCAGCCAGGTGATCGGGGCGATGACCATGGGCGTCGGTGCGGCGTTGATGGAGGAGCTGGCGGTGGACAAGAAGCTCGGTTTCTTCGTCAACCATGATCTGGCCGGATATGAAGTGCCGGTGCACGCCGACATTCCGCATCAGGAGGTGATCTTCCTTGACGAGACCGATCCGCTTTCGTCGCCGATGAAGGCCAAGGGTGTAGGTGAGCTGGGGATTTGCGGGGTGAGCGCGGCGGTGGCCAATGCGATCTACAACGCCACCGGAGCACGGGTGCGCGATTATCCGATCACCCTGGACAAAATTCTCTCGTCCTTGCCCGAGATGATCTGAAAGCCCCTCACCCTGGCCCTCTCCCAAAGGGAGAGGATTGGGTGAGGGCCTTGTAGCACATGGGCATGGGGAACTGGCGCGTCACTCACTACGCGGATACTGCGCCTCCCCTACTTGCTCCATCCACTCCACCACCTCGCCGTCCAGCACCTCGGCAATCGCAATGTGCGTCATCGCCGTCGTCGGTGCTGCGCCATGCCAATGCTTCACATCTGGCGCAATCCACACCGTGTCGCCAGGGCGAATCTCGCGTATTGGCTGGCCCCATTCCTGCACGAAACCGGCACCGGCCGTTACGATCAACGTCTGCCCCAACGGGTGGGTGTGCCATGCCGTTCGCGCTCCCGGCTCGAACGTCACCGTGGCGCCGCTGACCCGCGCGGCATCCGAGCCCTTGAACGGCGCATCGACCCGCACGATTCCGGTGAACCAATCCGCCGGGCCGCGGGCCGAAGGTTGTGAGCCATTGGGCGTGACCGTCACGCGTGCACTTTCATTGGCCTGCACATCCGCAGCCAACAGAGACAACGTCAACGCTGAAGCAGTAATCGGGTTCATGACATGCCCTCCAGAATGCAAAAAAAATCGGTAGGTGCAGCCTTCGGCAGCGCCTGCAGGTCACTTTAGCGGGCCGTACTCTTCAGATAATCGACTAGAATTCGAAAAAACTTATGCAGGACACTCATCAATGCTTCGGGAAAACGCCACTGACCTGCTCGCCTTCCTCGCCGTCGCGCACGCGCGCAGCTTCACCAAGGCAGCCGCCAAACTGGGCGTTTCGCAATCGGCACTCAGCCACACCATCCGCGCCCTCGAAACCCGTCTGGGCCTGCGCCTGCTGACCCGCACCACCCGCAGCGTTTCGCCCACCGAGGCCGGCGAACACCTGCTGCAAAGCATCGGCCCGCGTTTCGAAGAGATCGAGCGCGAACTCGCCGCCCTGAGTCACCTGCGTGAAACCCCGGCCGGCAGAATCCGCATCAGTGCCACCGACCATTCGCTGGACTGGCTGCTGCGCCCGGTGCTGCAGACCTTTCTGCCCAAGTATCCGGACATCGCCGTCGAGGTCTGCTGCGATTACGGCTTCGTCGATATCGCGGGACAAGGCTTCGATGCGGGCGTGCGCCTGGGCGAGGACGTCGCCCAAGGCATGATCGCCACCCGCATCGGCCCGGACATGCGCATGGCGGTGGTCGGTGCGCCGGAGTACTTCGCCCGTCATCCGGCACCGCACACCCCACGGGATTTGACCGGGCATGCCTGCAACAACCTGCGCCTGCCGACCAACGGCGGGCTCTATACCTGGGAGTTCGAGAAGGATGGCGAACGCCTGAAAGTGCGTGTCTCGGGGCAGATCACCCTGAACGGCGTCTACCCGCTGCTCAATGCGGCGCTGGATGGCTTTGGCCTGAGTTACATCCCGCAGAACATCGTCGCGCCGTATCTGGCCGAGGGCCGTTTGCAGCAAGTCCTGGAGGACTGGTGCCCGACGTTCGCCGGCTATCACCTGTACTACCCGAGCCGACGCCAGGCGGCACCGGCGTTTGCCTTGTTACTGGAGGCGTTGCGGTTTCGCGGTTGAGCGGCGCTAACCGAGCAACGCAATCAACTGGTGCCGCTGCGCATCCGTCAACATCGGCCCGAACCCGGCCCGGGCGTTATCGGCCATGTAGCGCGGATTGCTGGTGCCCGGAATCACACAGGTCACCGCTGGATGCGCCAGCAGAAACTTCAGCGCCAGTTGCGGCCAGCTGTTGACCTGCACGTCCGAGACCCAGCCCGGCAGCGGCTTGTCCTTGAGCCTGGCGAGCACGCCACCGCCGCCAAACGGCCGGTTGCAGATCACGGCCACACCGCGCTCGCGACACAGCGGCAAGAGGCGTTTTTCCACACCACGGTCGTCGAGGGCGTAGTTGATTTGCAGGAAATCGAGGGGCTCGGCCTTGAGCACCGCTTCGACTTCGTCATAAGCCGAAGGCGTGTAATGGGTGATGCCGATGTAGCGGATGCGCCCCTGCTCTTTCCACTCCCGCAGGGTCGGCAGGTGGGTTTGCCAGTCGAGCAGGTTGTGGATCTGCATCAGGTCGATGCGTTCGGTGCGCAGCAGGCTGAACGACTGCTCCATCTGCGCGATGCCCTCGGCGCGCCCGCGGGTCCACACCTTGGTGGCCAGAAACGCTGGCGAGCGCGGTTCGTGGATCGACAGCAGTTCACCGGTGGTCTGTTCGGCACGGCCATACATCGGCGAGCTGTCGATGACAGTGCCGCCCTTGCCGAACAACTCATCGAGCACGGCCGGCAGTTGCCGGTAGACCGGATCGCCCGGCGCAACGTCAAAACCGCGATAAGTGCCCAGGCCCACCATGGGCAGCGACTCGGAGCTTGAGGGGATGACGCGGGTCTGCATGGTCTGGCC
>NZ_QAIU01000359.1:0-6292 GCF_003061205.1 Pseudomonas sp. HMWF006 | reverse complement strand
GCCGAAACCCCGGCAGCCAGTGTGAGCAAACGGCGACGGGAGTAACCCTCAGTGTGGCTCATGCTGGTTCCCCTGCTGCCTGGATCTGTTGCACGTTGTGTGCGCACGCTGTCCGCTCGCCATGCTGGACTACACTGCGACAGCGAACCCTCACACCCGTTAAAAGTAGCCGAATGTCCCGACGCCTGATGTCACTCGTCGCCTTGATCGTTGCCCTGTACCTGGCGCTGTGCGCCGCGCTGTTCGTGTTTCAGCGCTCGTTGATCTACTTCCCGCGGCCCGCTGCGGTCGAAGCAGCGAACGCTCGCCTGAAACTGTCGATGCCGGATGCGGACGTTTGGGTGACCACGCGAGCACGTGCCGGACCGCGAGCAGTGATCTATTTCGGCGGCAATGCCGAGGACGTGTCGCGCAATCTACCGGGGTTCGCCGAAGCCTTTCCGGATGACGCGCTGTATTTCCTGCACTATCGGGGCTTCGGCGGCAGCGGCGGCTCGCCGTCTGAGGAGGCGATTGCCAAGGACGCCCTGGCACTGTTCGATCAGGTGTACGCCAGTCATCCACAGATAGCCGTGGTCGGACGCAGCCTCGGTTCCGGCGTTGCCGTACGCCTGGCCAGTCAGCGCCCGGTGCAGCAACTGATTCTGGTGACGCCGTATAACAGTCTTGAAGAAATCGCCGAACAGCATTATCCGTGGCTGCCGGTGAAATGGTTGCTCAGGGATCGCTTCGAGTCGGGCAAGTACGCCGCGCATATCCGTGTGCCGACGTTGCTGCTCGCGGCAAGTGATGACGAGGTGATTGCACGGGCCAGTACCGAGCGCTTGCTGAGCAGCTTTCCCAAGGGTGTGGCGGTGTTGAAGGTGGTGCCGGATTCGGGGCATAACTCGATTTCCGAGCGGCGGGAATATCTGCAGTGGATGGGGGATGTGTTGAATCGCTGAGGGTCGTGTGGCTTTCAATGGCTCCATCGCGAGCAGGCTCACTGCTACAGAGGAATGCATTTCAACTGCAGGAGTGAGCCTGCACGCGACAGGGCCATCCAAGGCCACTTGAATATCTGCTTGACCCACGCTTCGTCGCCTCGAAAAAAAAGCCTTTGTCGCCCCTTGAACCAAGTCCGAAAAGCCCAGTCCTACGCGCGCCGTGTTCTGCGGTGAACCCCACTCAAGCGCTGTTCCCCTTTTTCAGAGCTGTCTGTCCCATGCGCCACGCCGTCCGTTCGTCTCGCTTCGTTTCGCTGTGCCTGCTGATCCTTTCGCCGCTGTTCGCTGAAACCGCCCATGCAGGTGCGGAACGGCAACTGGTGGCGGCCATCAATGACTACCGTGCCCATCCGCAACGCTGCGATCGCCGCCCCGTACAACGCCTGGCGCCCTTGGCATTGAAGTCGAACCTGGCCTTGCCGATCGGTTATCGCTACGCCGGTGGCATGCGTGAAGCATTGAAGTCGACCGGGTATTCCGCCGTGGCGGTGCGCAGTATTCGCGTGGTCGGTGCCGAGGACGCCGAAGCAGCCTTCGACCTGCTGCAGAACGACCACTGCGCCGCGTTGCTGGATGCGAGCTACGCCGACATCGGCGTCAGTCGTTCGCGCAATGAATGGCAAGTGGTGCTGGCACAGCCGGTGCTCGACAGTCGTGTTGGCGATAACCGCAGCGTCGGCAAGGCGTTGCTCGCCGAGGTCAACGCCGCCCGGGCGCGTCCAAGAATGTGTGGCCGTCAGCGGTTCGCCGCTGCCCGCCCCTTAAGCTGGAATGCCGCGCTCGGCGCCGCCGCGCAGGGCCACAGCAAAGCGATGGCCTACGGCAACTATTTCGCTCACCGCGATCCGGACGGTGACCTGCCCGCCGACCGCGCCCGGGCAGCGGGCTACCGTGGCCGGCAAATCGGCGAAAATATTGCCGCCGGGCAGAGCTCACCGGGCAAGGCGATGGCCGGATGGCTGGCCAGCCCCGGGCATTGCGCCAACCTGATGAACCCGATGTTCACCCAGGTCGGCGCCGGCTTCGCCAGTGAGGCGCGCAGCGATGAAGGGGTTTACTGGACGATGGTGTTTGGCGCGCCTTGATGGCCAGCGCACAGTCCCAGTTTCAGTAATTCCTTGCGTAGCATGGAAGAATTCACCAGCCGCGCGAGCACCGCATACGCCTGCACATCCTGCGCCCTGGTCATTTGCCCGGTGAAATTCAGGGTGTTGTCGAGTATCGCCGTAGCCAGGAGCGCAGCGCTTTGCTGACTGATCTTCAGCAACAAGTCCGCCTTGTCCCAACGCTGAAAGACCTGTGTGACGGCAGCACCGATCGGCTGGATATCGGCGGCAGAGCCGAGTCTCTGCGCTCAGTACTGCTCGTAACCGGGATGATGGTCGATGACTTCCACCTCTTCTGCGATGGAAATCCGCCGGGTAGCCCAATTGCGTAATGGTATTGGACGGGTGGTTTTTCCTGTTACCCCACTCCGAACCCGGTACCCCATGTTTCAGGCAGGGGCAAAATTGCACACTCTGATGACCGAAACATGACAAGACGAAGAGATTTCGACGTCTGAACAATGACAACGGGATAACCGCTGTTGAGTGGTTATCCCGTTTTTAATGCGCGCTCACGCTGCGCGTTGACCGCCCGCCACCATCGCCGAAGCCGCCAGCATCGCCCGCAGCAATACCGCACACCCCGCCGCCAGATCATCCGGCGCGGCGTTTTCGATTTCGTTGTGGCTGATGCCGCCTTCGCACGGCACAAAAATCATCCCGGCCGGGCCGAGTTCGGCGAGAAAAATCGCGTCATGCCCGGCGCCACTGACGATGTCCATGTGCGACAGACCCAGCCCTTTCGCCGCGCCGCGCACCGCCGCCACACAGCCCTTCTCGAAGTACAGCGGCGGGAAATCGGCGGTCGGGGTCAGTTCATAGGTCAGCCCGTGCTCTTCGCAGGTGGCGTCGATGACGTGTTTCACCTCGGCGATCATCGAATCCAGGCGTGCCGGCTCCAGATGACGAAAATCTAGGGTCATGCGCACTTCGCCGGGGATGACGTTGCGCGAGCCGGGATAGGCCTGCAGGCAACCGACGGTGCCACAGGCGTGGGGTTGATGGCCGAGGGCGGCGCGGTTGACCGCACCGACGATCACCGAGGCACCGACCAGGGCGTCCTTGCGCAGGTGCATCGGCGTCGGCCCGGCATGAGCTTCAACGCCGCGCAGCTTGAGGTCGAACCACTTCTGCCCGAGCGCGCCGAGCACCACACCGATGGTTTTCTGTTGGTCTTCAAGGATCGGGCCTTGCTCGATGTGCGCCTCGAAATACGCGCCGACCTTGTGCCCGCTGACATTGCGCGGCCCGGCATAGCCGATGGCGTTGAGCGCTTCGCCGACGGTGACGCCCTCGGCATCGACCTTGGCCAGGGTTTCTTCGAGGGTGAATTTTTCGGCAAACACTCCGGAGCCCATCATGCATGGGGCGAAACGAGAGCCCTCTTCGTTGGTCCAGACCACCACCTCCAGCGGCGCTTCGGTTTCCACGCCGAGGTCATTGAGGGTGCGCAACACTTCGACGCCGGCGAGCACGCCGAAGCAGCCGTCGAACTTGCCGCCGGTGGGCTGAGTGTCGATGTGGCTGCCGGTCATCACCGGCGGCAGATCGGGATTACGCCCCGGACGGCGGGCGAAGATGTTGCCCACCTGATCGACCGTGACGCTGCACCCGGCGTCCTTGCACCATTGCACGAAGAGGTCGCGGGCCTGGCGGTCGAGGTCGGTCAGGGCCAGGCGACAGACCCCGCCCTTGACCGTGGCGCCGAGCTTGGCCAGTTCCATGAGCGAGGCCCAGAGGCGGTCGCGGTTGATGTGCTGATGGGTGGATTGCAGAACGTCTACGGCTGCGTTCATGTTGATCTCCTCAGGCAGTTTCTTATGATATTTCTGTGGTGCTTTTTGGGCCGCCATCGCTGGCAAGCCAGCTCCCACAGGTTCTTGGGTGTGCCCACAATTTGTGTACGACTCGATCCCTGTGGGAGCTGGCTTGCCAGCGATGAGGCCTTCCCTTACACCGCTGTTTTCATGACCGAAGGCTGCGCCCGCATTACACACAACCCGTAATAAATCACCCCGCCCAGCGCCGAGCCGGTGAACCAGCCGTAGCTGTAGAACCAACTGAACGCATCGCTGCCCAGCGACAACAGGGTCAGCAGCACCGGCACGCCAAACGCGGTAAATCCGGCCCAGTTCCACGCCGGATACACGTCGTCGCGGTACAACCCGGCCAGGTCCAGTTGCTGTTTCTTGATCAGGAAATAGTCCACCACCATGATCCCGGCGATCGGCCCGAGCAGGCTCGAATAGCCCAGCAGCCAGTTGGAATACACGGTCTCCAGGCTGACGTCGGAAACGATCAGCCCCAGCTTTTTCAGCAGTTCGTGGGCCATCAAGGCCAGCCCGACCAACCCGGTGAGCAACACTGCTTTGGTGCGGTTGATGACCTTGGGCGCAATGTTCTGGAAGTCGTTGGTCGGCGAAACAATGTTCGCTGCGGTGTTGGTCGACAGCGTGGCGATGATGATCAGCGCCATGGCCACCGCGACCCACACCGGGCTTTGAATGTGGCCGATCAGACTGACCGGATCGGACACCGTGACACCCACCAGTTTCACCGAGGCGGCGGTCATCACCACACCCAGCGAGGCGAACAGGAACATGGTCAGTGGCAAGCCGAAAATCTGCCCGAGGATCTGGTCCTTCTGGCTCTTGGCATAACGGCTGAAGTCAGGAATGTTCAGCGACAACGTGGCCCAGAAGCCCACCATCGCGGTCAGCCCGGCGGCGAAGTAACTGACCACACTGGCGCCTTCCGGGCGTTTCGGTGGAATCGCCAGCAGCTCGGTCATCGACACATTGGGCATCGCCCACATCAGCAAGCCAATGCCGACCGCCACCAGCAACGGTGCGGACAGGGTTTCCAGCCATTTGATCGACTCGGCGCCACGAATCACCACCCACAGGTTCAGCGACCAGAAGATCATGAAGCCGATCACCTCGCCGGTGCCGCCCAGGGATTTCCAACCCTCGAACACCGAACCGAGAAACAGGTGAATCGCCAGGCCGCCAAACATCGTTTGAATGCCGAACCAGCCACACGCCACCAGCGCGCGAATCAGGCACGGCACGTTGGAGCCGAGCACGCCGAACGAGGAACGCAGCAGCACCGGGAATGGAATCCCGTACTTGGTGCCCGGGAAAGCGTTGAGCGTGAGCGGGATCAGCACAATGACGTTGGCCAGCAGAATCGCCATCAGCGCTTCGCCCACGCTCAGGCCGAAATACGCGGTGAGCACGCCGCCGAGGGTGTAGGTCGGCACGCACACCGACATGCCGACCCACAGCGCGGTGATGTGCCATTTGTTCCAGGTTCGTTCGCGCACCTTGGTCGGTGCCATGTCGTGGTTGTAACGGGGACTGTCGAGGACGTCGCTGCCGGCTTCGAGTTCGAACAAGCCGTCGCGCTCGGTCACTTGCGATCTGTTCTGTTGCATGGCCGCTCCACTGTTCTTCTGATTATTTTTTTGCTCATCAGGCGGCTGCACACCAGGGTGCGAGCCGGACGATGGCCGGAGGAACTGACAACTTTCGTGTACCGGCCACGGTGTCAGCGGCGGCATCAATAAACGTGCCGGGTGCCCCGCTTACGCATCGGGCCGTGGTTCAAACACATTGCAACTTTCTGATATTGCTCGGTTTTAATTATTTATCGAGAGAGTCCGTGAAAACCTGTCTGCACGCTCAGGCTAAACGTTTGCCAAGTTGTTCGAACTGTCAGGACTCAATCTGGTGCACTGCAATTTTTTTCATTCTGGGCGATCAACCGCAGCTCAACTTCAAGCGGCTGATTTCACATAGGAAATCTTGCTCATATTTCCATCCTGTCAAGTGCGTCAAAATGGTGAACAGCCTCACCATTTTGGTGATTTATGTTTTTTATCTTTATTTTTCATACACTTAAAACATTCATAAGCTTATAAAAAATAATCTTGATCAATTTCAAAACTGCGACTAGTTTCTATTCCTGACAGCCATGACAGGAATACGCCGTTCATCGCTGTACATCAATAAAACATATAGAACCGATACCAGTCGGTCATGCCTGCGAGGAACTCGGAATGTCTCTGTTGATCCGTGGCGCCACCGTTGTTACCCATGATGAAAGTTATCGCGCCGACGTCTATTGCGCCGACGGCGTGATCAAAGCCATTGGTGAACACCTTGATATTCCCGCCGACGCCGAAGTGCTCGATGGCAG